>CAMDBX010000052.1 GCA_945889445.1 Rhizobium sp. Q54 | reverse complement strand
TTCGAGGATCCGAAGGGCGAACTCGGCGTGTCCAAGCTCGGCTATCACTTCCTCGGCGGCCTCATGCAGCACGCCGCCGCGATGTGCGCCATCACCAACCCGACGGTGAACAGCTACAAGCGCATCAACGCGCCGCGCACCATCTCGGGTGCAACCTGGTCGCCCTCGTCCATCACCTATGGCGGCAACAACCGCACCCACATGGTCCGCATCCCGGATTCGGGCCGCGCGGAATATCGCCTGCCGGACTGCGCTGCCAATCCCTACCTGCTGCTGGCCTCCATCCTCGTCGCCGGCATGCATGGCGTGGAAAAGGAAATGGACCCGGGCAAGCGCCTCGACATCGACATGTATGCCGAAGGCCACACCGTCAAGAACGCCAAGAAGCTGCCGCTCAACCTTCTCGACGCGCTCAGGAACTTCGAACAGGACAGCTACCTGCAGGAGATGCTCGGCAAGGAAGTGTCCGCCGGCTATCTCAAGCTCAAGCACAATGAGTGGAACAACTACTGCCGTCACCTCACGCAGTGGGAGCGCGACACCACGCTCGACTGCTGATCCCTCAGGCGATCCAAGCGAACGACAAAGCCCGGCTCAAGAAATTGCGCCGGGCTTTTCCTTTTGAGCGGGCTCCTTGCGCTCCGACGCCGGCGTCACGCCGAACGCCTCGCGATATGCCCGGCTGAAATGGCTGGCGCTGGAGAATCCGCACCCCAGTGCGATTTCGGTGATCGGCACGGCGGACTGGCGCAGCAGGTCGCGGGCGCGTTCGAGCCTGATCTTGCGGTAATGCCCGGCATAGCTGGAGCCGAGCTTCTCGGCGAACAACCGGTCGAGCTGGCGCGTCGAAAGCCCGATGCGCCGCGCCGTTTCGGGCCTTGTCAGCGGCTCGCCGGGGTGGCTTTCCATCAGCTCCAGTGCGGCGGTGAGGCGGTCGTCATGCACGCCGTATCGCTCGGTGAGGGAAGCCCGCTGCGCTGACTGCGCAGGCCGGATGTCGGTGTGCATGAACCAGTCGGACACCTTGCGTGCAAGCTCCGGCCCATGCGCCTCGGCGATCAGCGCATGCATCATGTCCAGGGGTGCTGTGCCACCGGCACAGGTGAGGCGGTTCCTGTCGACGATGTAGATCGAGCGCGTCAGCATGATGTTGGGAAAGCCCTCGGACACGGCCGGGGCATGCTCCCAGTGCACTGTCATGTGATAGCCGTCCATGATGCCGGCGCGCGCCAGGATCACCGGCCCGCCGGACACGCCACCGATGCGCAGGCCACGTGCCGCTAGCGTTCTCAGCCACTGCAGCGTGGTGCGGTCCTTGAAGGCCGTCGGGTTGCCGCCCGCACAAACGAACAGGAAGTCGAGCTTGACGGTGTCGCCCGCCTTCTCCGGGCAGGGCACGGTGGCCCCGCAGGAGGCCGTCACGATGGCCGGGCCCGGCGTGATGTGAACCCAGCGATAGAGCTCCCGGCCCGCCAGCAGGTTGGCGGCGCGTAAGGGTTCCACCACCGAGGCATAGGACATCAGCGCGAAGCCGGGAATGAGCAGCAGGCCCACCGTCTGGGGTGTCTCAGGCATGGCGCAAATCTATCAGGAAACGGCTCTTGACTGCAAGACTTGGAGCGCCGCCGGGCCTACAACGGGTCATCCAAGATTCAGGACCAGCGCATGCGCTACAACGTATTCTCGCTCATCAAGAATTCCTTTTCCGGCCACAAGAACTGGGAGCCCGCCTGGCGCGATCCGGTTCCCCAGAAGGAATATGACATCATCATCGTCGGCGGCGGCGGCCATGGGCTGGCGACGGCCTATTATCTTGCCAAGGAACACGGCCTCAAAAACATCGCGGTCCTCGAAAAGGGCTGGCTCGGCTCCGGCAACATCGGCCGCAACACCACGATCATCCGCTCCAACTACATGCTGCCCGGCAACAACCCGTTCTATGAATGGTCGATGAAGCTGTGGGAGAACCTCGAGCAGGACTTCAACTTCAACGCCATGGTCTCGCAACGCGGCGTGTTGAACCTCTGCCACACCGATGCCCAGCGCGATGCCTTCGCCAGGCGCGGCAATGCCATGCGCATCGACGGCGTGGATGCGGAGCTCCTCGACCGCGAGGCGGTGAAGGAGATGTATCCCTTCTTTGATTACGAGAATGCCCGCTTCCCCATCAAGGGCGGGCTCCTGCAGAAGCGCGGCGGCACGGTGCGCCATGACGGCGTGGCCTGGGGCTATGCCCGTGGTGCCGACAGCCGCGGCGTGGACATCATCCAGCATTGCGAAGTGAAGGGCATCAAGGTCGAGAACGGCAAGGTCGTCGGCGTTGATACCAACAGGGGCTTCATCAAGTGCAAGAAGCTCGGCCTTGCCACCGCTGGCAATTCGTCTGAAACCGCGAAGATGGTGGGCATGCGCCTGCCGATGGAAAGCCACGTTCTGCAGGCCTTCGTCTCCGAGGGCCTGAAGCCTTACATCGACGGCGTCGTCACCTTCGGCGCGGGCCACTTCTATGTGTCCCAGTCCGACAAGGGCGGCCTGGTCTTCGGCGGCGACATCGACGGCTACAACTCCTACGCCCGCCGCGGCAACCTGCCGATGGTGGAGCATGTGATCGAGGCCGGTGTCGCCATGATCCCGTCGCTGTCGCGCGTACGCGTGCTCAGGTCCTGGGGCGGCATCATGGACATGTCGATGGATGGCTCGCCGATCATCGACAAGACCCACATCGAGGGGCTCTACCTCAACGCCGGCTGGTGCTATGGCGGCTTCAAGGCCACGCCGGCCTCCGGCTGGTGCTTCGCCTACACCATCGCCAAGGACGAACCCCACAAGCTCAACGCCGCCTATCGTCTCGACCGGTTCAAGACCGGCCACATGCTTGACGAAAAGGGCCAGGGCGCCACACCGAACCTGCACTGACGGATCACGCACATGCTCATCCCATGCCCCCATTGCGGAACGAGGCCAGTCGAGGAGTTCACCTTCCTCGGTGACGCCGCGCCCACCCGCCCCACCACCAACGATCCTTCATCGATGGAAGCGTGGTACGAATACGTCTATCTGCGCAACAATCCGCGCGGGCCGATCGAGGAATATGCTCATCACTCGGGCGGATGTCGCTCATGGCTCGTCGTGTCGCGCAACACCGAAACGCATGAAGTCTTCGGTGCGGTGACGGCGCGTGACTTCTCCAAGGCGAAGGAAGCGAAGGCATGACCTCCTATCGTCTCGACAAGGGCGGCCTGATCGATCGCTCCACAGCACTGCGCTTCACCTTCGACGGTGCCCTGCACGTCGGCCATCAGGGCGACACGCTGGCCTCCGCCCTGCTGGCCAATGGCGTCACCCTCATGGGACGCTCGTTCAAGTATCATCGCCCGCGCAGCGTGATCACCGCAGGTGCGGCCGAGCCCAATGCGCTGGTGGAACTGCGCGAGGGCGGCCGCAAGGAAGCCAACACGCGCGCCACCATGGTGGAGCTCTATGACGGGCTCGTCTCCAAGAGCCAGAACAACTGGCCGTCGCTCGACTTCGACGTGGGCGCCATCACCTCGCTCGCCTCGTCGGTCTTCGTCGCGGGCTTCTACTACAAGACCTTCATGTGGCCGAAGAGCTTCTGGGAGAAGATCTACGAGCCCATCATCCGCCGCGCCGCAGGCCTCGGCACCGCGTCGAAGCTTCCCGATCCGGACAAGTACGAGAAGTCCTACGCCCATTGCGACGTGCTGGTGATCGGCTCCGGCCCCACCGGCCTGATGGCGGCACTCGCCGCCGCCCGCTCGGGCAAGCGTGTCATCCTTGCCGACGAAGGTTCGGCGCTTGGTGGCTCGCTGCTCAACGAACAGGAAGAAATCGGCGGACAGTCCGGCCTCGATTTCGCCAGGGGCGTCATCGCCGAACTCAGCAGCATGCCCAACGTCACGCTGCTGCCGCGCACCACCATCATCGGCTGGTTCGACGGCAACATTTTCGGCGCGGTGGAGCGCGTCAGCGACCATCTGCGCGTACCCGATCCTTATGAGCCGCGCCAGCGCTACTGGAAGATCCACGCGAGGCGCGCCGTGCTTGCTGCAGGTGCGGAAGAGCGCCCTGTGGCCTTCGGCGGCAACGACATGCCGGGCGTCATGACGGCGACCGCAATGCGCACATATGCCAACCGCTATGCGGCGGCGGCGGGCCGTTCCGTCGTCGTGTTCGGCGGCAATGATTCGATCTATCGCACCGCGCGCGTCCTCAAGTCCCACGGCATCCATGTCGAGGCCATCGTCGACAGCCGCAAGGAATCCAAGGCCGATGCGGCGGGCATCCCCGTGCTGCGCGGCGCCCTGGTTGCCGATGCGGTCGGCGGCAAGGCGGTGAAGTCCGTGCACCTCGCCGACGGCACGCACATCAACTGCGAGGCCGTTGCCATGTCCGGCGGCTGGAGCCCCATCGTGAACCTGGCCTGCCACCGCGGCAAGAAGCCGGTGTGGGATGCCAATCTCCTCGCCTTCCTTCCGCCCGACAATGGCCCGGCTTTCACGGTCGCGGGTTCCGCCGCCGGCAAGATGCTGCTCTCCGAATGCCTCGCCGATGGCGCTGCCAAGGGTGCGGTGGACGGCAAGGCGATCGAGATCCCCAAGTCGCGCGATGAGGCCTTCGCCATCTCGCCGCTGTGGTGGGTAAAGGAATCCCACGACAAGGCCTTCATCGACTACCAGAACGACTCGACCGCCAAGGACCTGCCGCTTGCAGCACGCGAGGGCTATTCCGACGTCGAACTCGCCAAGCGCTACACGACGACGGGCATGGCCACCGACCAAGGCAAGCTCGGCAACATCAACGCCATTGCGATCCTGGCGGAGGCGACGGGCCGCACCATGGACGAGGTGGGCACCACCACCTTCCGCCCCTTCTACACGCCCGTCTCCTTCGGCGCCTTCACAGGTCCCTTCACCGGCCACCATTTCCAGCCCGTCCGCAAGACGCCGCTGCATGACTGGGCGGAAGAGCAGGGCGCGGTCTTCGTCGAAACCGGCTTGTGGATGCGCTCCTCGTGGTTCCCGCGTGAGGGTGAAGACTGGCTGGCCTCCGCCTCGCGCGAGGTGCTGGCAACGCGCGGCGCCGTCGGCATCTGCGATGTCTCGACGCTCGGCAAGATCGACGTGCAGGGCAAGGACGCAGGCCAGTTCCTCGACAAGCTCTACTGCAACACCTTCTCCACCCTCGCGGTGGGCAAGGCGCGCTACGGCCTCATGCTGCGCGAGGACGGCATCGTCTATGATGACGGCACCACCTCACGTCTCGCCGAGGATCACTATGTGATGACCACCACCACGGCCAACGCTGCCAAGGTGATGGCGCAGATGGAATTCGCCCACCAGGCGCTGTTCCCCGATCTCGACGTCACCTACGTCTCGGTCACTGAGCAATGGGCGCAGATGGCGGTGGCGGGCCCCAAGGCGCGGCCCACGCTGCAGAAGCTGATGGACGGCCTCGTGATGACGGATGAGAGCGTGCCCTACATGGCGGCTCTCGAGGTCTCCATCATGGGCGGCATCCCGGCACGCCTGTTCCGCCTCTCCTTCTCGGGCGAGCATGCCTATGAGCTCGCCGTTCCGGCGGACTATGGCTCCATGGTCGCACGCGCGGTGATGCAGGCGGGTGATGAATTCGGCATCACGCCCTATGGCGTCGAAGCCCTCTCCATCATGCGCATCGAAAAGGGCCACGTGGCGGGCGGTGAATTGAACGGCACCACCACCGCGGGTGACCTTGGCATGGGCAAGATGGTGTCCACCAAGAAGGACTTCATCGGCCGCATGATGGCGCAGCGCGAAGGCCTCATTGACCCGAACCGCCAGCAGGTCGTCGGCATCCGACCCGTCGATCCGGCGGACCGCATCCGGTCGGGCGCGCATATCCTGAAACAGGACGACACGCCCTCCATGGCCAATGACCAGGGCTACATCACCGGCGTTGCCTGGTCGCCCATGCTCGACATGTGGGTGGGCCTCGCCTTGCTTGCCAATGGCCGCGCACGCCATGGCGAGATCGTGCAGGCCTGGGACGGTCTGCGCGGTCACCGCTTGATGGCCGAGATCTGCGACCCGATGCATTTCGACAAGGAGAACAAGAGACTCCATGCCTGAGCCAGCACACATGACCGAACGCACATTCAACCGCGTCTCTCCTCTGCAGGACGTCGCCCTGCAGGGCCGCTTCGGCGCCGACAAGGGTGCCGTCGGCGTCAGCTTCACCGTCCGCCACCCGATGTCGATCGTCACGGTGATCGCGCGGGCCGGGCAGGGCGCTGCCACCGCCGCAGCCCTCAAGGGCCATGACGCGCAGTGGGCCGGGTCCGACCAGTGGTTCGTGCTGGCCGAGAACCGCGGCGAGGGCGCGCTCTATCGTGAACTCAAGGCAAAGCTTGGCGGCCTCGCCTCGGTGAGCGACCAGAGCCACGGCCGCGTCATCATTCGGCTCGTCGGCCCCAGGGCCCGCGCCGTGCTGGCCAAGGGCACGCCGGTGGATCTTCATCCGGATGCCTTCCCGGTCGGCAAGTCTGCACTCACCCAGATGGCCCACGTCGGCGTGCATCTCACGCGCGTCGGTGCTGACAGCTACGACGTCTCGGTGTTCCGCGGCTTCTCGGAAAGCTTCTGGGAGTGGATCACGGAGCAAGCGGAAGAGTTCGGCTATCAGGTGATCTGAGAGTCAGTCACACCACCACTGTCACCATGGCCGGGCTTGACCCGGCCATCTCTTTTGGTGGCCATGCACTAGCGTCTTCTCCCGCTTCATCAGCGGGAGAAGACGGGACCCGTTGCGGAACGCAACGGGGAGATGAGGGGAAGTCCGCACCGCATAGTCTTCGGAGCCTGCTTTCCCTCACCTCCCCCAACTGCGTTGGGTCCCCTTCCTGTCCCGCCTTGCGGGAGAGGACATTAGCCTCCTCTTTCAGCCCGCCATCTCCCCGGCGACACGCCGCTCCACCGCCGAAAGGCATGCACGAAGGAGCTGACGGAGGCATAGTCGAGCGTGAAGGCAATGTCGGCGATGCCGAGTGCACCCAGCATCAGCAACTCGCGCGCGGCGGCATGGCGCACCTCGTCCTTGATGGTCTCGAAGCTGGTGCCCTCCTGCCGCAGCCTGCGCCGCAGGGTGCGCGGGTGCAGGCCAAGCCGCAGGGCCACATCCTCCATGTTGGCCTTTCCCATCAGCAGCTGCGGGCGCAGCAGGTGGCGGACATGTCCGCTCATTTTCGGTCGCGATTCTTCGAGGGCTGATGCAAGCCGGGCGCGGGCCTGCGCGTGCCGATCCGAGTCGGCTTCCGGCAGCCTGAAGGCGAGGCTGTCGCGCGTCAGCAGCAGGCCCGTCTGGCTCTGCCCGAAGCGCACCGGGCAGCGGCCCAGCCGCTGGTAGGGCGCGGCATCGCCCGGCGTCGGCCGCGACAGCAGGATCTCGGGGGGGCCCACGGCCCCTTTCGTCAGTTCGGCCACCAGGTTGCAGCCGACGGCAAGCACCATGTCATAGATCTGCGGCGAGGCAGGAACCGTCTGGTCATAGACGCCGTAGCCCAGGATCACGTCCTGCTCCGCCCGGATGAGATAGACGGCACCCCCCGTCGAATTGCCGATCTGAAAGGCGACGAAGGCGGCGATGGCCTCGCCCAGCGTTGCGGCATGGCGCATCGCAGCGCCCAAGGGCCCGAGGGCTGCCAGCGTCTGGCGCTGGCCGAGCAGCATGCCGATGTCGTCACGCCCCGCGGCGCGGCAGGCATTGTCGAGGATTTTCAAGAAGGCGGCATAGGGAATGAAGCCATCCGGGCGCAGCTGCTCCGGTGTCACGCCGGTGCCTGCCAGCACCGCGTCCAGCCCCACGCCGAACTGCGCCAGCAGGCCGGGCAGCTGCATCAGCGAGGCCGCGCGCTGCAGTGCAGTCCGTCCGTCATGTCGGGTGGCGGGCATTTGTCCTCAAATCGCAACAGTCTTCGTCCAGACTCCCCTAATGTGCCGCTCAGGGTTGAACAAGAGGATCGACAGCATGACGAGACGATTGGCATTTGCCGCCGTGCTTCTGGGCACCATGGTCGGGGCGCTGGCCTCGCCAGTGCAGGCCGAAACCTACAAGATGAGCACCCCCATCGCACCCGGCGTGGCCACGCCCGATTCGATGGACTCCTCCATCGGACCGCTGAAACTGCGCGACGGTTTCCCGACGGCTGAGACCAAGGAGAAGATCTGGGACAACCTCGACCGCTCGCGGGCGCTGCAGGCCTATCTGCTGGCTGTCCCGATCGTCAACCAGGCGGGCATGCGCGATACGCTGCTGACGTTCGGCCCGGTCAACCGCACCAACGTGATCTGGGAAAACCTCGTCGATCCCAAGACCGTCGAACTGACCGCCAATGACAACACCATCTACAGCTTCATCTGGATCGATACCAAGCAGGGCCCGGTGGTGGTCGAGATTCCGCCCAAGGTACTCGGGACCATCAATGACTTCTGGTACAAGTGGGTGGTCGACGTCGGTATCACCGGCCCTGACAAGGGCGCTGGCGGCAAATACCTGATCCTGCCGCCGGGCTACACGGGCGACGTGCCCGAGGGCTACATCGTCGTGCGCCCCACCACCTATGGCATGTGGACGGTGTTCCGCTCCTTCCTCGTCGACGGCAAGACGGGCCCCGGCGTTGAGGACGTGAAGAACAATCTCAAGATCTATCCGCTGGCCGATGCCGCCAAGCGCACGCCTGCAACGCTGGTGAACGCGTCCGGCATCCCGTCAAACTTCGTCATGCCGACGGACTATTCCTTCTGGAAACTGCTGAACAAGGTGATCCAGGAAGAGCCGCCGGAGGGCTCGGACCCGACGACGCTCGGCCTCTTCGCTTCGATCGGCATCGAGAAGGGCAAGCCCTTTAATCCCGACCCGCGCATGAAGGCAATCCTGACGGATGCCGCCAACATCGGCGCGGTGACGGCACGTGCCTTGGCGCTGGACATCCGCGGCCGTGATGCCTTCTTCTATCCTGACAGCAAGAGCAGCTGGCGGCTTCCCTTCTTCGGTGGCTACAAGTTCCAGTCCCAGCCCGGCGTGTCGAACCTCGATGGCGCGGCCTTCTATTATTTCTTCGCCACGGGTGTGACGCCTGCGATGGAAGCGAAGATGGTGGGCCAGGGTTCGCAATATCCTTGGACGTCGCTTGATGCCGACGGCAAGCCCTTCGACGGCGGCAAGACCTACAAGCTCACGCTGCCGAAGGATGTGCCGGTCAAGGATTTCTGGTCGGTCATCGTCTATGACGTCCAGACCCGCTCGATGCTGCAGACCAACCAGGCAGCGCCCAGCGTGTCGAGCCAGAACAAGGACGTCAAGGTCAACGCCGATGGCTCTGTCGATGTCTGGTTTGGTCCCAAGGCGCCCGAGGGCATGGAGAGCAACTGGGTCGAGACCATTCCCGGCAAGGGCTGGTTCATGATCCTCAGGCTCTATGGCCCGCTCGAGCCGTGGTTCGACAAGAGCTGGCGCCCGGGCGAGATCACGCTGCAGCCTTAGCTCCACTCACCCCAAAGGGCCGTCATCCCGGCGAAAGCCGGGAACCAGCTTTCGGCGTGGCATCAAAGCCTCATTCACCTTGGCCGGGCCTGACCCGGCCAAGGTGAATGTCAGGATAGTGACTGAAGCGGTTATATCCGCTCCGCCAGCCGCGCGATGCGCTTGCAGGCTTCGGTGATGTCCTCGACGCTCACGGTGAGCGCCACGCGCAGGTGTCCGGCACCACCCGCGCCGAAGCTTTCGCCGGGCATCGTCACCACATTCTCTTCCGCCAGCAAACTTCGTGCAAACTCCTCGCCCGAGAGGCCTGTCTTCCTCACGTCGACCATCACGAACATGCCGCCCTCGGGCATGCGGGCGGAAACCTTCGTCGAGTGCTCCAGCGCCTTCACCAGCGCACGGGCGCGCATCTCGTAGTTCTTCTTCATCGCATCCACTTCGGGGAAGTGGTTGTCGAGCGCGAAGGCCATTGCGTCTTCCAGGAACTGCTGCGAACCGAACAGCATGGTCTCCGTTACCGGCGCACACCGGTCGCAGAATTCGCGCGAGGCGGCGATCCAGCCGCAGCGGAAACCGGGCAGCGCATGAGACTTGGAGATGGACGAGACGACGATCGTGCGCTTCTCGAGCTCCGGCACGTCGAAGGGCGACGAGAACACCGTGTTGCCATAGGTCATCGTCGCATAAACTTCGTCCGAGATGATCCACAGGTCATGTTCCTCGCAAACCTTGCCGATCTTCTCGATCTCGGAACGGGTGAACACCGCACCCGTCGGGTTGGACGGCGTGTTCATCAGCAGCACGCGGGTCCTGGGCGTGATGAACTTTTCGAGGTCGGCTGCCTTGAGGTGGAATCCGTGGTCGGGGTCGACCTTGATCGGCACGGGAATGCCGCCTGCCGCCGCGATCACGCCTTCGTAGGTGGCATAGTAGGGGTCCGCCATCAGCACCTCGTCGCCCACCTCCACCACCGCCATCATGGCGGCATAGAGCGCCGTCTGGGTGCCGGGCAGGAAGATGAACTGGTCATCGCCGATGGTCCGGCCGGTCTGGCGGGTATAGACGCGCGCCAGCGCCCGGCGGGTGTTGGCCTCGCCCCGGCCCTCGGCATAGCGCAGCCGGCCCGCCCGCATCTGGCGGTTGGCCTCGTCGAGGATGGCGGCGGGGGGTGGTGCGTCCGGCTCCCCGATCGACAGGAAGATCATCGGCTCGCCCAGTTCGGCGCGGCGCTTGCCCTCGATGTGCACGGCCCACTTTTCGGAACCGAGCCCGTTCAGCCGCTCCGTGACTTTCGCAAATTTCATCTTCGCAACCCTTGTTTCGCCGCGCTTTTAGTGCATGCCAACAGCGCGGTCGAGGGGCCCTGATCGTCAGCAGGGGGCTTTACATTTCTGGAGGTTACGCTATTTTGTGCGCTGCACTATTTTCCCGGATTTTCCGAGTATGAATATCTCACGGCGTCAGGTCTTGGGGTCGGCGGCATTGCTTGGCGCGACCATCGCGTCGCTGCGTGCCGGCGCCATCCCGTCCTTCGCGGACGCGCCTGCCAACCTGTTCATCGAGCAGGCGCCCTTCGCCGAGGACCATGTCCGCAAACTGGCCGAAGCGCTGTCCCAGAAGCCCTGGGAAGACCGCCGCATTGCCATGCCGCCCGGCTCGGACAAGCTCACCTACGACCAGTACCGCGACATCCGCTTCAACCCGGACAAGTCGTTCTGGAAGGGCGAGCCGCACCAGTTCTCCTTCGACCTGTTCCACTCCGGCTTTCTGTTCACCGCCCCGGTTGACGTCCACGTCGTCGAGAATGGCGAGATGGCGCGCATCAACTACAGTCCGGATCTGTTCACCTTCGGGCCGCTGGCGCCCCAGACGGACGGCAAGACGGACCTGCACTATTCCGGCCTGCGCCTGCGCTTTCCCATCAACACCCCGGACTACAACGACGAGTTCGTGGTGTTCCAGGGCGCCTCCTATTTCCGCGCCGTTGGCAAGGGCATGATCTACGGCCTGTCGGCGAGGGGCCTTGCCATCGACACCGGCCAGCCCAATGGCGAGGAATTCCCGATGTTCCGGGACTTCTGGATCAGGAAGCCCGATCCGGCGGCCACCACGGTGGTGGTCGAGGCGCTGCTCGACAGCCCCTCCGTCACCGGCGCCTACAAGTTCTCGATCAAGCCGGGTGACGACACCCAGATGGATGTCGAACTCACGCTGTTCCCCCGGCGCGACATCGCCCATCTCGGCATTGCGCCCATGACGTCGATGTTCCTGCTCGATCCGCTGCACAATCCGGTCGATGACTTCCGGCCCTCGGTCCATGATTCGAACGGCCTGATGATGCAGACCGGCATGGGGGAATGGCTGTGGCGTCCGCTTTCCAACCCCAAGACGCTGCAGGTCTCCGCCTTCATCGACCAGAGCCCCCGCGGTTTCGGCCTGATGCAGCGCAAGCGCGACTACCGCGACTACATCGACCTCGAATCCCGCTACGAGAAGCGTCCCAGCCTGTGGGCGGAGCCGATCGGCGACTGGGGGCCGGGCGACGTGGAACTCTATGAAATTCCCACCCAGCTCGAGACCAACGACAACATCGTGGTGTTCTGGCAGCCCAAGGACGGGCTGAAGCTGGGCCAGAGCTACTCCTATGTCTACCGGCTGCACTGGTGCCTGGACTGGCCGGCAGACATGCCGCTCGCCCGGACGGTGTTCTCAGGCTCAGGAACGGACCCGAACTACACGTCCGATCCGCCTTCTTATGACCCAGATCTCAGGCTTTACATCCTCGAATTCGCCGGTGGTGACCTTGAAGGGGACATCGTGGCGGATGTGACGGCCTCTGCGGGGGTCATCTCGAACGTGCATGCAGCTAAAAACGACGTCGCAAAAACGACGCGGCTTTCCTTCGAGCACAACGTCAATGGGGCAGATGTTGCGGAGCTGCGCGCCGTGCTGAAGCGCGGCGACAAGAAGGCAAGCGAAACATGGCTCTTCAGGTGGACCAGAAGCTGACCGACACGATACCGGCCGAAGCGCCGCTCGCCATGCCCGTGCAGGATCTCCAGTCCTGGGCGGGCAAACCCGTTTCGGTGGGCAATGGCCGCGACGTGCTGTTCTCCCGCCTCTTCGTCTTTGGCGCCTCCGCCCTCATCACCGCCTTCGGCACCTGGAAGATGTATCAGGTCATCAGCCCGGTGAACGTCACCACGCTGCAGGTGCTGTTCGCCACATTCTTCGCGCTCACCTTCGCCTGGATCGCCTTCTCCTGCGCCAGCGCCATACTGGGCTTCGTGGTGCTGCTGCGCGGCAAGGCCGCGCTGCCCAAGCTTGCGGAGACCGCCGACATGGGCCGCACCGCGCTCCTCATGCCGGTCTACAACGAGGACCCGGAGCGCGTCTTCGCGGCGCTCTCGCGCATGGGGCAGGCGCTGCGCCGCGAGGGCGTTGCCCGCCACTTCGACATCTTCGTGCTGTCTGACACGCGCAAGGATCACATCGCCGCCGCCGAGCTCGATGCCTATCGCTGGCTGAAGCGCCAGCTGGCGCCCGCCATCCGGGTCTACTATCGCCGCCGCGACAACAACCATCACCGCAAGGCCGGCAACATCGCCGATTTCGTCACCCGCTGGGGTGCCGCCTACGACCACATGATCGTGCTTGATGCCGACAGCGACATGTCGGCCGGCGCCATGATCACGCTGACCCGCGCCATGGCGGCGGACCCCACCTCCGGCATCATCCAGTCGCTGCCGCTCCTGCAGAACCGCTGGACGCCGTTTGCCCGCATGACGCAGTTCGCCGGCCGCGTCTATGGTCCGCTCGTCGCCGCGGGCCTCTCTGCCTGGCACGGGCGTGACGGCAACTACTGGGGCCACAACGCCATCATCCGCACCAGGGCTTTCGCCGAGGCCTGCGGCCTTCCCGAACTCAAGGGCCGCAAGCCCTTCGGCGGCCATGTGCTGAGCCATGACTTCGTCGAAGCGGCCTTGATCCGCCGCGCCGGCTGGGCCGTCTACATGCTGCCCTCGCTCACCGGCTCCTATGAGGAAACGCCGCCCTGCCTCATCGATCTCGCCACGCGTGACCGGCGCTGGGCCCAGGGCAACCTGCAGCACATGAAGATCGTGGGCGCCAAGGGCCTCCACTGGGTCAGCCGCGTGCACTTGATCCAGGGCATCATGTCCTACCTCGCCTCGCCGCTGTGGCTCATGCTGCTGCTGGCCGGCCTGTTGCTCGCCACCGTGGCCCGCCACACCACGCCCAATTATTTCCCGGACAGCTTTTCGCTGTTCCCCGTCTGGCCGGTGTTCGACCCGGAACTGGCGCTCAGGCTCTTCGCCATCACCTTCGGCGTGCTCTACCTGCCCAAGCTCCTCGCCCTCATTCTTGCCTTGAAGGACACCGACCTGCGCAAGGGCTGCGGCGGCACCGTCGGGTTGCTCAAGAGCGTGCTGGCGGAAACCTTCGTCTCCATGCTGCTCTCGCCCATCATGATGCTCATCCAGTCACGCGTGGTGGCGGATGTCATGATCGGCCGCGACTCTGGCTGGAACGCCCAGAACCGTGACGACCAGGCCATGCCCTTCAAGGCCTGCGCCCGCGTCCACGCCACGCATGTGGTGGCGGGCATCGCGTTTGGCGTGCTGGCCTTCCACATCTCCTGGGCCACCTTCCTGTGGCTGGCGCCCATTGCCGGCGCGCTCATGCTCTCGCCGCTCGTGTCGTGGTCCACGGGCCTGCCGGAATTCGGCCGCAGGCTCTGGCACTGGAACGTCTTCCGCATCCCGGAAGAGGCGCCTCGCAAGGCAGACGAGATGGTCGTTGACATGGTGCAGCCCGAACCACTCCTCGAAGCCGCGCAGTAGTTACATCGTCCTCTCCCGCGAAGCGGGAGAGGAGGGGCCCCCAACGAAGTTGGGCTAGGTGAGGGGACGTGTCCCCCGGCCGTGATGCCTCCCCTCATCTCCCCATTGCGTTCCGCAACGGGTCCCTTCTTCTCCCGCTGAAGAAGCGGGAGAAGACACAGGAGCATCACCCCGCAGGCGTCACCACGCCATCCGCCGTAATGCCGATCCGCGTCGCCCCCCGCAGTCTCTCCAATTCCTCCGCCGTCACGCAGGCAATCACGCAGTGCCGGCCATAGAGCGTCGCCGCCACCTCCGCACCCACCGCGAGGTTGATGTCGGCCTCCGCAAGGATGATCGCCACGGGTGCTGTCCCCAGCCGGATGGCCTCGGCAATGGCACCCGGAGCGGAGCCCGAGCCGCGTGTCTCCGTCATCACCAGCACCGTGTCCTTCACGCAAACCCCGCGCTGCGGGTGATGCACATCGATGATCACGCCGGTGCGCGGTTCGAAAGCCCCCCAGAAGCTCAAGGGTTCGTCGAGCGACAGCACCGGCCCCTCGGCCAAACCCGATGTAAGAAGCCGCGCCCTCATGCGTTGGTCCACAGGGCAGGGTCGCGCCACACTGCGCCACGGATGGCGCTCTCCACGCATTCCCTCAGCGAGCCGAAGGCCACCTCCACCCCCAGCATGCCCGGCGCGTAATAGGCCCATTTCGCCGCATTGGTCATCACCCGGCCCTTGAGGCCCCGCACCCGCGGCGAATGATAGGTGCACACATCCACCGGCACCTCGACGCCTGATGTTTCCAGCGCTGCGATCCAGCCTTTGGCGCGTGCCATCTCGCGCACGCCGCGGCTGGTGGACACCAGCATCGGCAGCCCCGCCTTCACTTTGCGCCCGTCGAACAGTCGCACCAGTGCCTCGAATTCTCCCAGCCCGAAATGCGGCGTGCCAAGCGCTACCGCGTCGAGCGGACCATCAGCGGCGGTGGACAGGTCACGATGCGCCTGCGCAAGGTCATCCGCCGTCACCCAATGCGTCTCGCCAGTTTTGAACACTGCGCCAAGTTCCGGCGCCTCCGGCGTCACGCCCACGGCATGCCACAACTCCACCCCGCCCGATGATGCGGCCGCCGAGCTGATCGCCTTCAGCGCGAAGTTCGGCGTATCGGGGTGGAGCCCGGAGATCACCGGCACACGCCGCCCGGCACGGCGGCCCGCATGGTGCCCGATCAGATGCGCGAAGATGTCTTCCCGCCGCCAGGCCTCCGGCAGCGCCGTGGCGTCGATGTGCAACTCCGCTTGGCGGCCTTCGTCACGGTGCAGCCCGGCATCGGGCGCCAGACCCGTCAGCGCGCAGGCCACGTCCAGATAGTCGCCATACTTGTTGGTCCGCGCCCCGACCACCGAGTTGTAGTAGGAGACGGCATTGGACTCGCCCACAGCAATGTGGTCGCCCAGCTTCGGCCCGCCGGGCAGCTGGTAGGGCGCGCAGGTCCACGTCGGTTTGGTGCCCAACCGCTCGTAGAGGTGCATCAGCGTGGTAGCACCCTCCACCATTTCCGGGTCCTCCGCATGCGGGCGAAGCGAGGCATCGGCGAGGCTCACGACGCCATTGTTGGTCCATGTCTCCACCGCCAATGACGCGCCGTTCTCGATCAGGAAGCGCACGAAATCGACATGCGCTTGCCCCGTGTAGAAGCAGGCATCGAGATGCGCGAAGGAGATGGGGATCAGCCGCTCCGCCCCCATGATCTCGGCAGCCTTCACGACAAGCCGCGCCGCCAGCTGCGTGGCCTTGCCATGGTCTCCTGCAAGCTGCGCGCGGGTGTGATCGGGGAGGTCGGTCACGCCGGCATCCACCCCACACACGGCGTCATCCCGGCGAAGAGACGTAACTGGGAAAGAAACATCATCCCTAAGATTTCACCTGCTCATGCGCCATGCGGTTCAGCGTCTGGTAGTCAGTCTTGCCGGAGCCGAGCAGCGGCAGTTCCGCCACGCTGATCACGTTGCGCGGCACCATCAGCGCCGTGGCATTGGCCTGCTTCAGCCTCTCCTGCACCGCTTTGGCGTCGATGGCGGGGTCAGTGGTGAACAGCACCAGTTGCTCGCCCTTCCTGAGGTCCGGCACCGCCACCACGGCGTGCTGCGCCTCCGGGAAGGCCTCTGCCAGCCTCTGCTCGACAAGGCCCAGCGACACCATTTCGCCGGCGATCTTGGCGAAGCGCTTGGCGCGGCCGAGGATGGTGACGAAGCCATCCCCGTCGAACTTCACGATGTCGCCCGTGTCATACCAGCCATCGCCCGGCGCTTCGATGATGCCGGGGTTCTCGGCGCGCAGATAGCCCAGCATGATGTTGGGCCCCTTCACAAATAGCCTGCCGCCTTCCTCGATGCCCGGCACCGGCTCCAGCTTGTAATGGATCTGGTCGAGCAGGCGCCCTACCGTGCCGGTGCGGAAATGCATCGGCGTGTTGACGGCCACGACCGGCGCGCATTCCGTGGCGCCATAGCCTTCGAGAATGCGCAGGCCGAACTTCTCCATCCACGCCTCGCGCGTCTCGGGCTTCACCCGCTCGGCACCCGCCACCACGAGGCGCACGTTGAAGAAGTCATAGGGGTGAGCGCTTCTCGCGTAGCCCATCAGGAAGGTGTCGGTGCCGAACAGCACCGTCGCATTGGTCTCGTAGCAAAGCTCCGGCACCACCTTGTAATGAAGCGGCGAGGGGTAGAGGAAGGTGCGCACGCCCGCCAGCACGGGCAGCAGCGCGCCGCCCGTCAGCCCGAATGCGTGGAACATCGGCAGCGCGTTGAACACCACGTCGGAGGCGGTGAAGGCGATGCGCGCCGCCACCTGATAGCGGTTGGCCTGCAGGTTGCGGTGGGAGAGCACCACGCCCTTCGGCAGCCCCTCTGAGCCCGAGGTGAAGAGGATGATGGCCGGCGCGTTGGGGTCGCTGGAAGCACCCCCCATGCGCAGTGCCGTCTTGGAAAAGACGCGCGCGAACAGGCCGTAGAGCTTGTCCTTCAGCACCAACCCCTCGCGCAGCTCCTCGAGGAAGATGATCTTGCGTCCCTCCGCAAGCAGCGCCAGTTCCGCCTCCATGCTACCCGCCTCGATGAAGCGCCTTGAGGTGACGATGGTGGTGGCCTGCGCGGCCCGGCAGGCCGCCGCCATGTTCACCGCACCGGTGGAGAAGTTCAGCATCGCCGGCACCCGCCCGAAGGCATGCAGGCCGAAGAACGTCAGCAGGCAGCCGATGGAGTTTGGCAGCAGCACCGCCACGTTGGTCTGGCCCGGCGTCATCTCGGCCATGCGACGGCCGAGGATGAAGCTGCCCATCACAAGCTTGTCGAGGCTCGTGGGGTTGCGCGCGATGTCCTCCACCACCTTGTGGCCGCCGCCATGGATATGGCGCGCGTCGAGGAGCGACTGGAACAGCGTGCGGTCGATGGCCGAGGTGCGGAACACCATGTCGGTCATCACGTCATAGAGGCGGTCCGCCTGTTGCTGGCGCAGCTGCGCGCCCTTCAGCCCGTCCGGCGCGTCGAACTTCACCGGTGGCAGGAATGTGATGGTGATCTTGGGGAACCAGCGGAGCCGCAGCTTGCCGCGCATCCGCGAGAAGGGCGTATAGAGCGCGCCGTCGATCCTGACCGGCAGCACGCGGGCCTTGGCCATCTGGGCAATGGCGCCGGGCCCTTCGTAAACCTTCATCAGCGCGCCCGTCACGGTGAGCCGACCCTCGGGGAAGATCACCACCTTGCGGCCATGCTTCAGTTCATCCACCAGCACGCGCAGCGCCATCGGGTTGCTGGGGTCGATGGCGATCATCTTGAACAGGATGAAGGAGGGCTTCGCCCACCAGGACTCCGCCACATGGGTGTTGATGGCAAAGCTCGCCCGCTCCGGCAGGAAGGCCGAGAGCAGGGGGCCGTCGAGGAAGGAGGTGTGGTTGGCCACGATCACCGCCTTGCGCCCCGCCGCCCTGTAGTTCTCCAGCCCCTTCACCTCCACCCGGTAGAACAGCCGGAACAGGAAGCGCGCGATGGAGGCGGCAAGCTCCTGGGTGAGCAGGCGCGCCACGAAGATCGAGGCCACCGCATTGGCCAGTCCCAGCAGCAGGAAGAAGGCCTGTGCCGACATGAACTTCAGCAGCACCGCGCCGGCCAGGGCCGATGCGATCATGAAGATGGCGTTCATCACGTTGTTGGCCGCAATCACCCGCGATCGCCGCGACGGGTTGGAGCGGTGCTGCATGATGGCGTTGAGCGGCACGGCATAGAGCCCGCCGAAGAACGCCACGAAGAACAGGTCGATGCCGACGCGCCAGCCTTGCCAGTGACTGAAGAAGATGGTGACCCCGGCATCCGTCTGCCCGGCCATCACCGCATGCGCAGCGCCCGCCGCGAAATAGAGGTCGAGCAGGAACACCGTCATCATGATCGACGCAATCGGCACGTAGCGCGGCGACACCTCGCCCTTGAGCAGCGCATTGGTGAGCAGCGAGCCCGCCCCGATTCCCACCGTGAACAGCCCGATGAAGGCGTTGGCCACGGCATCGTTGGCCAGCAGCACGTCGCGCGTGAACACCGGAAGCTGCGCCATGATGGCAGCACCCAGGAACCAGAACCACGAGGCCCCGATCACCGACCAGAACACGTCCTCGCGCTCGCGCGCATACGAGAGCAGCTTCAGCGTGGCGCGCGGAATGTTCCAGTCAAACTTGATCGACAGGTTGCCCGGCGCTGAGGGCATCAGGAAGGAACAACCATAGGCAATGACGGCAAGCACGATGATGGAGATCGCGAGGATGTCGCGTCCCACGCCCTGCAGCACCAGGAAGCCGCCGAACAGCGTGCCGAGCAGAATGGTGACGAAGGTGCCGAGCTCGATCAGTGCATTGCCGGCAATCAATTCCTCGCGCTTCAGGTACTGTGGCAGCACGCCATATTTGATCGGCCCGAAGAAGGCCGCCGTGGTGCCCGCGAGGAACAGCACCGTGAGGTGCATGTAAGGGTTCTCGAGATAGAGGCTCAGCCCCCCGAACACCATGGCGACGAGGTCGAACAGCTTCACCCAGCGCGCCACCTTGGCCTTGTCGTATTTGTCGGCAAGCTGCCCGGCGATGGCCGAAAACAGGAAATAAGGCAGCATGAACAGGGCAAGGCCCGCCTGCACGAATAAAGCGGCATCGAAATGGAACCGGACCGCCAGGTCATAGGTTATCAGGATAGCAATGCCGTTCCGTACGGCGTTGTCGTTGAAAGCACTGATGGCCTGGGTCACGAAAAGCGGCAGGAAGCTCCGCGATTTCAGGATCGCGAACTGGCTTTGCGTCTGGTCGGGCTCGCCGCTCATGTGTCTGTCTGTTCCGATGGTTGCGTTGATTATCGGCGACTATGTCAGACCCGTGACGGATCATCAAACGCCGAAAACATTATCGTGAATTCCCGTGCGCGAACCGCGCCCGGATCGACCCCGTAACCACCATTGTCAATTCCGACACAGGGAGATTTCCTCATGAAGCGCCTTCGCAACCTCGCCGCCGCCGCCGCCATCGCCGTTTCGGGCTTTGCCATGTCCGCCCAGGCCTTCGCCGCCGACGTGGTGGATACCGCCATTGCCGCCGGCAACTTCAAGACGCTCGTCGCTGCCGTTCAGGCCGCCGGCCTCGTCGACACGCTCAAGGGCGCTGGTCCCTTCACCGTTTTCGCTCCTACCGACGAAGCCTTCGCCAAGCTGCCGGCTGGCACGGTCGATGACCTGCTGAAGCCCGAGAACAAGGACAAGCTCGTCGCCATCCTCACCTACCACGTGGTGCCGGGCAAGGTCATGGCGGCTGATGTCGCCGGCAAGGAACTCATGGTCAAGAGCGTCCAGGGCTCCGAGATCACCGTCAACGGCAAGGACGGCGTGATGGTCGACAACGCCAAGGTGATCAAGGCTGACATCGTCACCGACAACGGCGTCATCCACGTCATCGACGCCGTGATCATGCCGAAGATGTAATGCTGCTGCGGGGCGGCGCCTCCCCGGCGCCGTCCCGCAACTTCTGTAGGTTGCGTATCCGTGGTTTTGATTTCCAGTCCCGCCACTTCCCCAACTCATCATCGCCAGGCTTGTCCCGGCGATTTTTTTGTTCGCTCCGCAGAAAAATATGCGGACAACGCCTCTCGTCCTCTCCCGCTGAAGGAGCGGGAGAAGACCGAAGTCCGCGTGCGACAGTTCAGCTCTCGCCGAATGATCGAAAACCCAATTGTGTAGAATGCACCTTTCTATCACGGCGAGCGCGCGCTGTCAAGGACTATTTTCCTTAAACGACCTCATCCCAGCAGATGAAGAATGCGTTCCAATGTCATCTGATGGTTGCCGGACAGGTGCTCCGCCCCTGCTGCCTTGAGCTTTTGACGACGCTCTGCATCCCTCGAAAAGCCGATGAAGTGCACACCGTTCGACAACCCCGCATCCACGTCGTTCAAGTTGTCACCGATGTAGACGATGCGCTCCTTGGGCAGACCTGTGGCCGCGATGGCGCGCGCCACAGTCTCGCGCTTGTGGCCTGATCCCTCCGCCCCGAACGCGAGCGACGAGACGGGCTCCCAGAGATCGCGCGCCTGAAGCCGGAGTTTCGCGGCGGCGAGCAGGTTCGCCGTGGCGATGCCGAGCCGCAGGCCGGGCAGGGATTTCAGAAGGTCGCGCGTCCCCGGTATTTCCACCGCCGCCACATCCCCTGACGCCAGCCCCTCCGACAGGATCGCCAGATAGGCGTTAACGATCGCATCATGCGCGCGCGCCGGAAGCCCATGCCGCTCGAGGATCTCGGCGATGATGTGCTCATCATTGCGCACCCGGTAGCTGTCCCAGTCAGAAGACAGCCCGGTGATGCCGTGCAGCTGTTCGAAGGCGCGGAAGAAGGCGCTCTCCTCCGGCGCCGTCAGGTCCAGCAGGACCCCGTCGACGTCGAAGATGACGGCCCTATCCATGAACCATGCGCGGCGTCATCTCGATCAGCGTGGGGCCATCGGCCTTCAGTGCCTGTCTGATGGCGGCGGCCAGCGCCTTCAGGTCCTTCGGCTGCTCGGCGTTGAGGCCATAGGCCTTGGCGAGTGCCTGGAAGTCCGGGTTCTGCAGCGTCACGGCATTGGGCTGGATGCCCTTGCGTACCATGTCGTCGCGGATCTCGCCCAGCGCATTGTTGTTCCACATCAGGATCACGATGGGCAGCTTGTGCTCGGCGGCCGTGCCGAGTTCGTTGATGGTGTACTGGATGCCATAGTCGCCGATCAGCACGGCAACCGGCTTTTCGCCCACGCCGAACTTGGCGCCGATGCCAATGGGAAGGCCGAAGCCCAGCGTGCCGAAGCCAACGGGGTGCAGCCAGGTGCGCGGCATGCTGACGGGGAACACCTCGTTCGCGGCATAGGCAATCTGCGTCATGTCGGAACACACGACCGTGTCCTCCGGCAGTTCCGTGCGGATCACGTCCAGCACCTGGGTCAGCATGGCACGCAGCGCATCGGGCTCGCCCATGTCGAATTGGGCCTCGGTCTTGCCGGTCTTCTCGGTCACGCCCTTGGCGATCAGCTCCAGCGCCTCGCGCGCATCGCCGAGGATGGCGATCTCGGCGGTGTGCGGGCGCGCCATCACGGCGGGGTCGAGGTCGATGCGGATCAGGTTCTTCTCGATCGCCATTGCATCGTTCCAGTGGTCGGTTTCGGAAAGCTCCGACCCCACGCAGAGGATGGCGTCCGATTCCGCCACGAGCGTCCAGAAGCCCTCGCGCGCCACGATCTGGCCAAGGCACAGCGGGTGGTTGGTGGGAACAGCCCCCTTGCCAGCTGTCGTCGTGATGATCGGTGCCTTCAGCTTCTCGGCGATCTCCAAGGCAGCCTTGCCGGCACCCAGCGCGCCGCCGCCCAGCAGGATCAGCGGCTTGCGGGCGCCATTCAGCTTGGCGATCGCGGCAGCGATCTGTTCGGCATTGGGCGAGGGCCGCTTCGGCAGCCCGCGCGGCGTCCAGCCATCACCGGCGGGTTCCTTCAGCAGGTCGAGCGGCACTTCGATGTAGACGGGGCGTGGCCGCTGGCTGGCGAAATGCGCAAAGGCCGCGGCTACGGCATCGCGCACGTCCTTCGGCGTATAGCAGCGGAAGTTGAGCGCGGTTACCGCCGCCGCAGCACCACGCTGGTCGATCATTTCGTGCAGGCGGCCCCGGCCCTGCGCCGAGTCGCGGATGTCGAGTGCGGACGAGATGACCAGCACGTTGCTCGAGTCGGACCACGCCTGGCCCAGTGGCGTCAGGATGTTGGTCAGTCCCGGCCCTGTGATGGTGAAGCACACGCCCGGCTTGCCCGTGGCGCGCGCATAGCCGTCGGCCATGAAGCCAGCGCCCTGCTCGTGGCGGACGAGCACGTGGCGGATCCCGGAGCGCGGCAGCGCGCGGTACATCTCGACGTTATGAACGCCGGGAATGCCGAATATGGTGTCGACGCCATGGGCTTCGAGGAGTCCGACGAGGGCTTCGCCGGTCGAGAGTTCGGCACGCTTTGACATGTCAGGCTGCTTTCGTTGAGGCGTCTGGCGGGTTCACTGCGTGGCATGCCACAAGGCTTCCGCCCTGCGCAAGCAGGTGGGGATTGCTGCGGGGGCAGGGCTCGAACATCCATGGGCAGCGCGGGTGGAAGGTGCAGCCTGTGGGCGGGTTCAGCGGCGATGGCAACTCACCCGTGAGCACGATGCGCTCGCGCTTGCGCTCCGGGTCGGGCTGCGGCGTGGCCGACAGCAGCGCGCGGGTATAGGGGTGTTGCGGAGTGTCAAAGATCGCCTGGCGCGTGCCCTGTTCCACCGCGCGGCCCAGATACATCACCATCACGTCGTCGGCGATGTGGCGCACCACGGACAGGTCGTGGCTGATGAATAGATAGGCGAGATTCAGCCGGTCCTGCAGGTCGGCAAGCAGGTTCAGCACCTGCGCCTGGATCGAAACGTCAAGCGCCGAGACCGGCTCGTCCAGCACGAGGAGTTCCGGGTCCAGCATCAGCGCGCGGGCAATGGCAATGCGCTGGCGCTGCCCGCCGGAGAACATGTGCGGATAGCGGTCGTAATGCTCAGGCCGCAGGCCCACGCTCGCCATCATCGCGCGCGCCTTCTCGGTGCGTGCCTTGGATCCCATGGTGGTGTTGACGAGCAGCGGCTCTTCCAGCGCGTGCCCGATCTTCTGGCGCGGGTTCAGCGAGCCATAGGGGTTCTGGAACACGATCTGCACGCGTGAGCGCAGCGCCTGCAACTGGGCGGCAGAAGCCCCCACGATTTCCTGGCCCGCGATGTTGAGCGAGCCCGAGGTCGGCTGCTCGATCATGGTGATGAGGCGGGCGAGCGTGGACTTGCCGCAGCCTGACTCGCCCACCACGGCCAGTGTCTTGCCGCGCGCGATGGTGAAGCTCACGCCGTCCAGCGCCTTCAGCGTGGCATGGCCCGAAAAGGCCCCGCGCGAAACGGTGTAGTAGCGGGCGAGGTCGCGGGCGGTGACGACGATGCTCATGCCGCCTTCTCCTTTCCGGGGTGGTTCTGCGGAACGCCGTCATGCAGCGGATAGTGGCACAGCGCGCCATCAAGGCGCGGCGGCTTTGTGGTGCGGCAGAGTTCTGTGGCAAGCGTGCAGCGCGGCGCGAACAGGCAGCCCGGCGGCCTGTCGAACTGGCCCGGCACCACACCGGGGATCGACGGCAGCTTGCGCCCCTTGGCGCGCTCGGGGAGCGCCGAGAGCAGGGCGGCGGTGTAAGGGTGGTGCGGGTCGCGGAACAGGTCCTTCACCGCCTGCTCTTCCACCTTCTGCCCGGCATATTGCACCGACACGCGCTCGGCGGTTTCCGCCACCACGCCCATTGAGTGCGTGATCAGCACGAGGCCCATGCCCGTCTCCCGCTGCAGCTTGACCAGCAGGTCGAGGATCTGCGCCTGGATGGTCACGTCGAGTGCGGTGGTGGGCTCGTCGGCGATCAGGAGCTTGGGATTGCAGGCAATCGCCATGGCAATCATCACGCGCTGGCTCATGCCGCCCGACAGCTGGTGCGGATAGGCCTTCAGCCGCTGCTCGGGCGAGGGAATGCCGACGAGGCCGAGGAGTTCGATGGCGCGCGCCTTGCGCGCCGCCTTGTCCATGTCGAGGTGCTCCTTCAGCGCCTCCATGATCTGGAAGCCCACGGTGAAGCAGGGGTTGAGGCTCGACATCGGCTCCTGGAAGATCATGGCGATATCCTTGCCGATGATCCTGCGCCGTTCATTGGCCGACATTCCGAGAAGGTCGATGCCTTCGAAAAGCATCTTGTCGGCCGTCACCTTCGCGGTCCACGGCAGGAGGCCCATGACGGCCAGCATGGAGACGGACTTGCCGGACCCGGATTCGCCGACGATGGCCAGCACCTCGCCCTTGTCGACCTTGATGGTCACGCCGTCGACGGCGCGGAAATAGCCTGATCCTGTCTTGAACTCGACGGTGAGGTTCTCGATCTCGAGCAGGCTCATCTCAGCTCCTCCTCAGCCGCGGGTCCAGCGCGTCGCGCAACCCGTCGCCCATCAGGTTGATGGCGAGCACGGTGGTCAGGATGGCGATGCCCGGGAAGGCCATCACCCAGGGGTGAGACAGCATCAGGTCGCGCGTATCGGCCAGCATCGAGCCCCATTCCGGCGTGGGCGGCTGGGCGCCAAGCCCCAGGAAGCCGAGGCCCGCCGCCTCGAGGATGGCGTCGGAAAGACCAAGTGCGGCCTGCACGATGAGCGGGGCGAGGCAGTTCGGCAGCACCGTCACCGTCATCAGCCGGAACTTGCCGACGCCCGAGACCTTGGCCGCCGTCACATAATCCTTGGTGAGTTCGGTCAAGGCCGAGGCACGCACCAGGCGCACATAGCGCGGCAGCCCCACGATGGTGACCGCCACGATGGTGTTGGTCAGGTTCGGTCCGATGATGGCGATGATCAGGATGGCCAGCACCAGCGAGGGGATCGCCATGATCAGGTCCATCACGCGGATGATGATGACGTCCACGAAGCCGCCGAAGAAGGCGGCGGCAAGCCCCAACGCCACGCCCACCACCATGGACACCACCATGACCGAGAGGCCGATGAACAGCGAGACGCGCGCGCCATACATCAGGCGCGAGAGCATGTCGCGGCCCACCGCGTCGGTGCCGAGGATGAATTTGGGGTTGCTGCCCTCCACCCAGAAGGGCGGCAGCTTGGAGAAGCCGCGGAACTGCTCCACCGGGCTGTAGGGCACCAGGAGCGGCGCGAAGATGGCGACGAACAGGATGAAGCTGACCACGGCCAGGCCTGCAACCGCCCCCCGGTTCTCGCGGAAGGCGCGCCAGAAGGCGCGGAAGGGCCCGGGCGGGGCCGGTGCTGTAGCCGTGGCCGGAAGGCTCGCGTCACTTGGCATGGCGGATCCTCGGGTTGATGAGGCCATAGAGCATGTCGATGAACAGGTTGACGAGAATGACGATGGTGGCGATCAGCATGATGCCGCCCTGGAGTGCCGGATAGTCGCGGCGGTTGATCGATTCGATCAGCCACTTGCCCACGCCCGGCCAGGAGAAGATGGTCTCGGTCAGCACCGCGCCGGCGAGAAGGCCTCCCACCTGCAGCCCGATCACGGTGACCACCGGGATCAGCGCATTGCGCAACGCGTGCACGCCCACGACGCGCGTCCACGACAGGCCCTTGGCGCGGGCCGTGCGCACGTAATCCTCTTCCAGCACTTCCAGCATGGACGAACGCGTCATGCGCGCGATCACTGCCAGCGGCACGGTGCCCAGCACGATCATCGGCAGGATCAGGTGGCGCACCGCATCCATGAAGGCGCCCTTCTGGCCGGAGATGACCGAGTCGATCAGCATGAAGCCGGTGACCGAGGGGTAATAGAACTTGATCAGGTCGACGCGGCCCGAAACCGGCGTCAGGTGCAGCGTGTTGGACATGACCAGCACCAGGATCAGGCCCCACCAGAAGATCGGCATGGAATAGCCGGTGAGCGCCAGGCCCATCAGCGTCTGGTCATAGACGCCGCCGCGGCGCGAGGCGGCAATCACGCCGGCCGGAACGCCCAGCACCACGGCGAACAGCATGGCGGTGATGGTGAGTTCGAGGGTTGCCGGGAACAGCGTCAGGAATTCATGCAGAACCGGCGACTTGGAGACGATGGAGGTGCCGAAGTCGCCGTGCAGCAGCGCATAGACATAGTCGAGGAACTGCCGCCACAGCGGCTGGTCGAGGCCCATCTCATGGCGCAGCTGCGCCAGCCGCTCAGGCGAGATGCCGCGCTCGCCCATGCGCACCTCGATGGGGTCGCCGGGCACGAGCCGCAGCATCACGAAAGTGATGAACATGAGCGCGATGAATGTCGGAATTGTCAGCGCCAGGCGCTTGAGGAAGAACCGGATCATGTGAACCCGTAAAGGCGGCGGGCTGCCGCCGGATAGAAAAAGCCCTTCCCCCGGCTCAGGGCCGGGAGAAGGGCGGTTTGTCTACTTACTCGGTGATGTCCACGTTCTGGAATTCATGGCTGCCCAGCGGGCTCACCTTGTATCCCGTCACCGACTTGCGGATCGGCTCGAATACGGTGGAGTGGGCGATGTTCACCCACGGCACTTCCGCCGCGACGATTTCCTGGGCGCGCTTGTAGAGCTTGGCGCGCTCGGCCTGGTCCGAAATCTCGGCGGCCTTGTTCACGACTTCCTGGAACTCGGCGTTGCACCACTTCGGAATGTTGTTGCCGTTCGGCTTGCCTTCCGAGTTGCAGCCGAGGAGGACGGCCAGGAAGTTGTCCGGGTCACCATTGTCACCCGTCCAGCCCAGCATGCCGGTCTGGTGTTCGGCGGCCTGCATGCGCTTGCGGTACTCGCCCCACTCATAGGACACGAGGGTCGATTCGATCCCGACCTTCGCGAGGTCGGCCTGGATCATCTCGGCCATGCGCTTGGCGTTGGGGTTGTAGGGGCGCTGCACCGGCATCCACCAGATGTCGGTCTTGAGGCCCTCGACGCCTGCCGCCTTCAGCATCTCCTTGGCCTTTACCGGGTCATAGGGGATGTCGACGGTCGACTCGTCGTAGGACCACATGGTCGGCGGGATCGGGTTCTTGGCCTTCTGGCCGGCACCCTGATAGACCTCGCTGATGATCGCATCGCGGTCGATCGCCATGGCGATGGCGCGGCGCACTTCCACCTTGTCGTAGGGCGGCTTCTGGGCGTTCAGCGCGTAGTAGCCGATGTTGAGGCCCGCCTGCTCCAGCAGGTTGACGTCGGCATTGGCCTTCATGTCGGCGAGGTCGGCCGGGTTCGGCGCGATCATCACCTGGCACTCGTTGGCCTTGATCTTGGCATAGCGCGCCGTGGCGTCCGGCGTGATGGCATAGATCAGGTCGTCGATCTTGGGCTTGCCGGCCCAGCCGTCGAAGGCCTTGAAGCGGATCACCGCGTCCTTCTGGTAGTCGACGAACTGGAACGAACCGGTGCCGACCGGAATCTGGTCGAACTGTTCCGGCGTGCCCTTGTCCAGCAGGTACTTCGCATATTCGGCGGAGTGGATGGTGGCGAAGTCCATGGCCAGGTTGGCCAGGATCGGGGCGTTCGGCTTCTTCAGCTTGATCACCACCGTCAGGTCGTCGTCACCCTTGGCAACCGACTCCAGCAGGTCCGGCATGGACATGTCGTTGAAGTAGTCATAGGAGCCGCCGGAAACCTTGGCGAAGGGGTGGTCCGGCTTCCACTGGCGGTCGAAGGACCAGATCACGTCCTCGGCGGTGAGGTCGCGGGTCGGCGTGAAGCCGTTGACGCCGGAGTGGAACTTGATGCCGGGGCGCAGCTTGAAGGTCAGCGTCTTGCCGTCGTCCGAGATCGTCCAGCTCTCGGCCAGCGCCGCTTCCACCTGCGTGGTGCCGGGCGTGAACTGCACGAGGCGGTTATAGACGGGGCGGGCGGCATCGAAGCTGGTGCCGGTGGTATTGATCGAGGGCGTGAAGTTCTCGGGCGATCCTTCCGAGCAGTAGACCAGCGACTTGGCGTTCGCAGCGCCGGCCGCCAGCATGCTCGAGGCCAGCAATGCGGCGCCCAGCAATGTTTTGAATTTCATGTAAAACTCCCTGTAGTCCGTTATCCCGCCCTCCGGGGGGCGTGAATTCACTTAAGCACGAAACGTGACGGCAATCAAAATCGGCAAAATCCGGAATGGTTTACGCCGCATGCCGGGGCTGGCAGAATGGCCCGACCTTCAGGAGTTTGACCCCCATGACGAGCCTTGTTGCCCCCGAAACCGTTGAATCCTTCCGCCGCGATGGCGCCTGCGTGCTGCGCGGGGTCTTCACCCCCTGGATGGAGACGCTCCGCAAGGGTGTGGACCGCAACCTGGCCGAGCCCTCGGCGGACGTGAAGATCTATCAGGGCAAGGACGGGGCAGGCCGTTTCGTCGGCGACTACTGCAACTGGGACCGCATCCCCGAATACAAGGACTTCATCTTCAACTCGGACGCCGCCGCGCTGGGCCGCGAGCTCATGGGCAGCAAGACCGTCCGCCTGTTCCACGAGCATGTGCTGGTGAAGGAACCGGGGGCGGATGTTCCCACCCCCTGGCACCAGGACCAGCCCTATTACTGCGTCGACGGCTCCGATACGGTCTCCCTGTGGATCCCGCTCGACAGCGTTCCGCGCGAGCGCACGCTGGAGTTCGTCGCGGGCTCGCACAAATGGGGCAAGTACTTCCGCCCGGAGCGTTTCAACAAGACGGCGCTGAACGAGAATGACGGTCTGGAGCCCGTGCCGGATATCGACAACAACCGCGACACCTACCAGGTGCTCGGCTGGGCGCTGGAGCCGGGCGATGCGGTGGCCTTCAACTACCTCACCCTCCACGGCGCCCCCGCCAACAAGAGCAAGGTTGACCAGCGCCGCGCCTTCTCGCTGCGCCTGATGGGCGACAATGTGCGGTTTGCGCGCCGCGAGGGCATCAACACCTCGCCGCCCTTCAGGGGCGTGACGCTGGCCCATGGCGCGGTGATGGACGCGCCGGAATTTCCGCTGCTGGCGGGGTGAATGCCTATCGTCCTCTCCCGCAACGCGGGAGAGGAAGGGGACCCAACGAAGTTGGGGGAGGGGAGGGACCGCAGTCTCCGGATCGAATGCCGCGTCCGCCTTCCCTCATCTCCCCGTTGCGTTCCGCAACGGGTCCCTTCTTCTCCCGCTGAAGGAGCGGGAGAAGACACATAAGGCCCCTACTGCGCCCCAAACCTCTCCGGCGAAATCTCGCCCAGCACCAGGCCCTCGTTCATGATGTCCGTGGGCGGAGCATCGCCGCGCACCAGCGCTGCCGCGAGCCGCGACAGGGCAGGGGATGACTGGATGCCATAGCCGCCCTGGCCGATGAGCCAGAAGAAGCCGTCGTCCTGTGCGTCATAGCCCACCACCGGGCAGCCATCGGGCGCGAAGGAGCGAAGCCCGCCCCATGTGCGCTCGACGCGGGTCACCTCATAATTCACTGCATGCTGGAAGCGTTCGATGCCCTCGGCCAGTGTCATGTCGTCGGCATAGGCATCATGCGGGTCGACGGGGGTGGCCTCGGCGGGCGAGATCAGCAGCTTGCCGGACTGCGGCTTGCAATACCATGTCTCTCCGACGTCGCCGACCATCGGCCATTTCATGAAGTCCTCGCCCTCGGGTCCGGGCACCACCGCCATGGAGCGGCGCTTGGGCTGCAGCCCGATGGGCTTTCGCCCCGCCATCTCCGCCACCACGTCGCCCCAGGCGCCGGCCGCATCGACGATGATCGGTGCACGGAACGTTTCGCCCCTGGTGCGCACCGTCCACTGCCCGTTCTTCTCCAGCGCGGTGACCGCGTGGTCGCAATGCACGGTGCCGCCGCGCTGGCGGAACAGCTTCAGGTAATGCTGGTGCAGCGCGTCGACGTCGATGTCGGCGGTCCCTTCGTC
>CAMDBX010000051.1 GCA_945889445.1 Rhizobium sp. Q54 | reverse complement strand
TGGGCTACCGGCCCCCAGCCCCAGAGGTCTTCATTCCGCAGTCCGCGCGGGCGGCTGCGCTACCCCAACCGGCTTCGCCGCCCGCGCTGGCGCCCAAGCCAATCATGCACTAACATTCAAGCCGGACCACTCAATGGGGGCTGATCAATTGAGCCTGCGAAGGCATTGGCCAGGCGGCTACAAGAAGTACCACGACGATCAAAACTAGTCGCATGAACCTGTTTCCATTTCTTGTTGCGCGGGAAAGGTGCAGCGTTGAGTAGGGAAGGTTGAGAAATGGCAGGATCATGGTCATCGAAGCCTCGGTTCCAGCCCGCAAGGCTATGATGAGCATCAATGACAGTCCACTGCATCAATGTAGCCATGGTCAACACGACATGATGGCGACCACCACCCTCACCCCCTGATGCTCCCTGGCAACCTGCTCCCGACCATTGCGGTCGAGGTTGAGGTGAATGCAGCCTTGGTCACAGATCGCACATGCAGCCTGGGAAACTGCCGTTCTGCCACTGAATTAAGCCGCAATGGAGCAGGGGTGAGTGGTGGCAGGGCAGGGCGGCAAAGGCGTTTGGCCTTGCGGAGGGATGACCACAAGCCTGCTCCCAGGCACCCGAGGCGCGTGGCTGTGCATGATCTCGCTGGTGCCGGTCCTGAGCTTGTGGCGGCCGATCGATGTCTGGTCCGGGGGCCTAAGATTCGCTTCCTCCAGTGCGAGGTAGAGCGCGAAGAGGAAGCCCAGCACGACGGGCAGCACGGACGCCGAGCCACCCTTGTGAAAGGCCTCGGGGATCATGGCGTGGCTGACCATGGCAAGAATGGCGCCCGCCGCGATCGCCTGCATGATGACGGCGAAGACCGAATCCGTATCGCTGATGAAGGCGTTGCCGAGCATGGCCGAAATGATTCCGGCGATGATGACGATGGACCACATGCCGTAGATCTTCGCCGAGGAAAAGCCGGCGCGGCGGAGCAGCGTGGCACTGGCAGCAGACTCAGGGATGCCGCCGAGGAACATGCCCACCATGAGGGTGGCCGACATGCTCTCGAAGCCGGCGAACTTGGCGCCGATCACCAGGCAACCCGGGATCGTATCCAGAATGTTGCCGAAGATGATTGCGAGACCGACACCGCGACCCGCAGCCACGGACTCGTCATGCTTCGGTTCTGTCTTGTGAGCGAGGCTGGTGCGGTAGGCGCTCGCCCAGGCGGAAGAATCGAGATGCGCTTCCTTCAGGTTGGCAAGCGAACGCTCACGCGCCATGTCGTGCACCTTGGTGCGGAAGGTGGAATCAAGCTCAAGCAGGCGCTGGAAACTTTGCGCGTCGATCACCAGGAGCTTGGTCTCGCGCAGCGCCTTGACCGTAGCATTGCGGAGCCGATTACCGAGCAGTGCCATCTCGCCGAAAGCTTCGCCCTGGCTCAGTGTGGCAATGACATGGCCGTTCGGATCCGTCAGCAACACCTCGCCCTCGGCGATGATGTAGAGTGCATCACCGGGCTCGCCCGGCTGGAAGACGGCCTCACCACTGTCGCAGCTGCGAAGGAAAGCGGTGTCGACGATGGTTTCGAGTTCTGCGGCGCTGCGGTGGCTGAACAGCGGCGAGCGCGAGAGGGACACGATCTTCTCATCCGCCGCGATGCGGCTGTTCTTGGCGTTGAACAACATGTGCGGCAGGCGGATGGGGGCTCCCTTGGATTCGAGGAACACCGAGGCCGTGTAATAGAGCGCGGCTCCAACGCCGAAGCCCATCGCCATATTGAACCACGAGGCGCGGATGCCGAAGCCGTGCTTCACCAGTGCTTCCGCCCCCTCGAAGGAGAGTTCGATCGCAAGCGCGGCGATGAGGGAGCCAGCGGCGAAAGCGAGGATGGAAGACAGAACCTTTTCCGGGATCGCGTAATTGAGACCGAGATAGGCCCCCACGAAAACCGAGATGGTGGTGAGAAAGCCGACAAAGCCGACGGTCATGAGCTCAAAAGTCAAGGACAGTCCTGTGTGCAGAAGGTCACTATGAACGAGCTATGCCCTCATTGAGCCGGTTGCACAAGCTGCGTGTAGTCTGCAATTCGGCTCGTGTTTTCCGCGAAATTTCTCGGCCGAGTATGGCCTGACCGACAGTTTTTGTCAGGTCGAATGAGGGACGATTGCATGCTTGTGGTTCCGTCGAGTGCGGGTGGCGGTGCGATGGTGACGGGCGCTGGAGGACGGTGTGCGAGGGCGGAGTGAGGCCTTCGCGTGTTGTCGCGAGTGCGCCGCTGCTCGATGATCACTTGGCTTCCCGGAGGCTGTAGAAGATCTCGCCATTCAAGCATTCATTGCGGAGTATGCCATTGAAGGACGCGCAGGAGCCATTCGCCCAAGCCGCCCTATCCACGTTGCGATGGATCACGGCTTTGGTGACCGGGAGCCTCAGCAGCTTGGGAAGCTGCCGTGCTACCTCTGAACGTAACCCGCGATGGAGCGGAGATGAGTGGAGGTGCAGCGGGGCGGCAAGGGGGTGGGGCGGCGGAGGCCACCGGCGGGCGGAAAGCTCTTCTGCTCTCGTCGTTGCCTTGCGGACTGGTCACTGCCACGGGCTGATCTACGCGAATCTCGAATGCTTGCCAGAAAACAGCCCCTCGCCTCCTGGTGGGAGCCCGGCATTCCAGAGGAGACAGCCGTCGTTACGGCCGATCAAGGAACTTCTGGTTCCACACCCTGTCATTCTCGATCATCCAGGACCATATCCGCACAGCCTCGGCAATCGATTCTGGATCAGGAACGGCGACTGGCACGGCGTTCGGTCCCTGCGCAAGCGGTGTGATTTCAGCCGCGGAGGTCGCGCCCTTGGGGACCATGATGCTCATTCCGCCCATGTCGAGTCGTGTGCCGCCGTTGCGAATGGCCAGCGCGCGAGGCGGCCGTGACGGATCGTCAGACAGAAGATCGCGCCCCAGTGCCATGGCCGGCCGCCAGTCGCCCGCCAGTGCCAGCACGGTTGACGCTATGTCGGCCTGGCTGGCTGGTTCACGATCAACACGGGCCGGACCGATGATCGGGCCGCCGCCGCTGATGATGGCGCCCGTAAACACCGTGTCGTCGACTGGAAGCCCTGATGATTGCGACTGGTCGAGATAATTCGCGTGATCGCCCAGGATGATGACGACCGTGTTCTGCCAGCGCGGCCATGTCTTGAGGAAGGCAAAGGCACGGTTCAACTCCCCATCGACCTGATGAATTGAGCGTGCGTAGTTATCGGACAGGTCGCTGCCCGCCGTCCAGTTCCCGTGCGCGTCCTTCGTCATGTAGGGCAGGTGCGGTTCCTTGGTGAGGAAGATGCCGAAGAGCGGGCGCTGGGGCGTCGTCGCATCCGCCTTGGCAATCCATTCGTTGAACTTGTCTACCGTGACGGCATCATTGTCATCGAGGCCCAAGGCGACGCAGTCGACGACATCCTCGAACACGTCGTTCACCCAGTTGGTCTTGTCGTCGTAGCGCACGTCATAGGTGACGATGCCCGTGTGGTAGCCAGCACTTCTCAGGCGGCTGCCGAGGCGATCGAAGCTGGTCGAGGCATAAGCGGCATCGAGCCGCTTTACCGGGTGCATCCACGCCCCTGACGAAATGCCGACAAAGCCCGGTCCGGACGGAAAGCCGTTCGACAGGAAGTGCTGGAACACAACACCCTGACTGGCCATTGCTTCGATGGCGGGTACGGAAACCAGCTTTTCGCCATCGGGACTGACCGGCCTGAGGCTTGCCCCGCGCATGCTCTCGACCACGAAGATGAAGATGTCGGGCTTCTCGACCGGCGCTTGCCGTGGCGAGTCCCAGCGGTAGACGAGGGGATAGCTCTCATCAACCCATGAGGCGCCCTTCGGCAGGATAACGAAGTTGCGGATGCGTTCGGCCGCCTCCTGTTCGGACATGCCGAGCCGCGCTCCGTCCGAGCCAAGGGCCTGCGTCACATAGTCGACTTCGACCGGATACAGGATCGAGGGAGATGCAGAAGTGGCGGCGAATGCCATGGCCCCGCCGACCGCAGCGCCGATGGTTGGATAGATCCACCGCACCGGCGTCCCCTGCGGCTTTCGCCCGACGGTCCAGAAGGTCACCAGTGTCCAGATGATGTAGGCGGCAAGTAGCGTCACGGCGGGGAACACCGCATACCAGTAATGGAGCACTGGCTTCCAGAAATAGTCCGACAGGAAAAGTCCCGGCCCAGCAAAGTGCGTCAGCGTGGACGGTGTCAGCCGTTCGCCGATGATGGCATCAAGGATGGGGTCTGACAGGCTGAGGAACAGGCTGATAGACAGAAGGATGAGCGCAAGAGCGGTCACGCAGGCCCGGAGGAAGGGAAGGCGCACCACGATCCACAGCAGCAGCAACCCGCAGCCAATGAACAGCGTGAAGCCGAGATGCTGGAAAACGGTCAACGCCGTTTCGGAGATGCTCGCCTCTTTCACCACCGCCATGGAGGCCAGCACCAGCACACGCACGACACAGAGCAGGACAAGGGCCACGATGACCGGATGACGAGGAGTGTGATTGATTGTATTGTCCATCGGCCCTGTGAATGTTTCAGGCAGGTGATTGCAGCGAAAAGCTTGACTATTCTGTCAATGTCGATCTGCCACGATCAAGCTGGCAAAGCAACTGCTGCCATATTCACCCACTGATGCCCTTGGCGATCTGCTCCCAAGCCTTGCGATCCACGTTGCGATGGATGACGTGCCTAATCACAGGGAGCCTCTGCAGATCCTTCAGCCAATCGGACTTTCAACGGGCCACCTGTGTTTCAATCAGCATCAATGGTTCTGCTCTGGGTGTGTGGGTGCGTACTCATCACTTCAGGATTGTCTGACCCATCATCGGGACTGACGGAACATGACCCTCACGACATGAAGGCAGATGTCGGTGGAAGTACAGATTACCCAACAGGCGGAGGCTCTGTAGCGTCGCACCGAACAAGCATCCTGTGGGAGCACGCCAATGGCTTTGTCTGACAACTATTTGATTCGGGGTGGCATTGAAGGCCGGGAGCGGTTGAGGAGCATTGCCCGCGTTATGTCGCCGACCACGCTCGCATTCCTCGAAAGCTTTCCGCTTGCACCTGATGCGCGATGCCTCGATGTGGGATGTGGCGGTGGTGACGTAACTCTGGCGCTCAGCCGCATTGTGCCACGGGGGCATGTGACGGGTGTTGACTTCGATGGCTCCAAGATCTTGCTTGCCCAGCAAGAAGCGAAGGGCCTCGGGATTCCGAATGTTGACTTCAGGACGGAGGATGTCACAGCTCAGCCACAGACGGATGACCGGTATGATTTCATTTATGTCCGCTTTGTTCTTACCCACCTTCGTGATCCCGGCGCGGCTCTGAGCCGATTTTTCGACCAGCTCAAACCAGGCGGCACACTCGCCGTGGAAGACATCGATTTTGACGGTCATGTCTGCTATCCGCCTTCAGCGGCGTTTGACAAATATGTTGAACTTTATTCTCAATCCGCGCGGGCTCGCGGATGTGATCCCTGTATCGGGCCACGCTTGCCAAGCCTCATCCAGTCAGCGGGCTTCTCTGATGTGCGTGTCGGCATTGTTCAGCCCGCCGGCATTTCCGGGGAGGTAAAACTCATTGCTGCCATTACATTCGATGCCATTGCAGAATCGGCACTCAAGAGCGGGCTGGAAACTTCTGACAATCTCCGGGCCACTTCAGACGCCCTCTATGAATTTGCTCAGCAGCAAGGAAGCTTCATGAGCGTTCCACGGATATTCCAGTGCAGCGGTCTGAGAAGGCAGTGAGCTTCCGTTCAGCCAACAGGCGTTGCCCACCACGGAACCATTTGAAAGGCCATGGCATGTGATCGATCGGTATCTGGGTAATGTGGCGCGCCCGCCAGGGTTCGAACCCATGGTCCCCAGCTTCGTAGCCTGGTGCAGAATTACGATCGCGCCTTTGCTACCGATCTCTTGCCTGCAGATTGTCTTCCCTGGATAAAAACTGCGATATTGGATGAGTTCCAGGGAGTTATACCGTATCCCGACAATCTTCCTGTTCCTTCAGCAGGAAAGGACGAGAGGGCCAGCCCCTCAGCCTCACGCCTTCTTCAGGAACTCGGTCTTCAGCACCAGGCCCTTGATGGTCGAGGTGCGCCCCTCGATCTCGCCCGGGTTGCCGGTGAGGCGGATATTCTTGATCAGCGTGCCGCGCTTCAGCGTCTCGCCCGCGCCCTTCACCTTCAGGTCCTTGATCACATGAACGGAATCGCCGTCCTGCAGCGTGTTGCCGTTGCAATCCTTCACGTCGTCGCTCAAGGGAGCCTCCTGTCAGAGTGTGCCGGGGGGTCTAGCACGCAAGCCCACCGCCCGCACGCCCTCTCCACCCGCCCTTGCCGCAGGCGGCACGTCCTCTCCCGCAAGGCGGGAGAGGAAGGGGACCCAACGCAGTTGGGGAAGGTGAGGGAACGCGGGCTCCGCATCAGGTGACAGCGCCTGGTTCCCCTCATCTCCCCGTTGCTTGTCTCGCAACGGGTCCCTTCTTCTCCCGCTGAAGGCGCGGGAGAAGACCAGAGGGCCCCACGCCGCGCACCACATGGCGCTGGCGGAACGGTCGGTCTGCGGTGGACGAAGCATTCTGCCGTTGCAGGTCGAGGCCAGTCACGGCCCGGATGCGGGCGCGTGCCGTGGCGAGCATGCGACCATCGTCCCGGCGTGGAGTGGCCGCAGGATGAACATATTCCTGTTGCTGCCGGTGCCTTTTGAAACGTTTTCGCGGTTGCCGTCCGTTGCCCTCAGGCGCCGCGCGCGATGTCTACGGCGGCAACGGTTCTTGCACCGGGCGGCATCGCCGAAACGTCATCCGGCATGCGTTCCGCATGCATCCGCGCGGTTTGCTGCAAACCATCTCACCGGCGTCTGCGGTTGCGCGCGTCTGGCGCCACGCGTGTCAACGGCGGCATCTCTTTTTGCATCGGACAGCATCGCCGGAACGTCATCCGGCATGCCGTCCGCATGTCTCCCCGCTGGCTGTTGCAAACCATCTCACCGGCGTCTGCGGTTGCGCACGTCTGGCGCAACCCGTGTCTACGGCGGCAACGGTTTTTGCGTCAGGCGGCAACGGCTTTTCACCACACCGCGTCGGGCGGCTCGGCGATGGCGTTGCCTGCCCCCAGCACCTGCTGGTCGAAGTCGATGATGGAGCCGGTCATCAGGCCGGACTCCTCGCTCGACAGGAAGGCGGTGGCGCGGGCGACTTCCGCGGGCTTCAGCAGGCGGCCAACCGGGCGGGCGGCTTCGGCCTTCGTCAGCCAGTCGGGGTCGGCGTCGTGATAGGTCTTCATGATGCGGTCTTCGCCGGGCGTGTCCATCCAGCCGATGTTGAGGCCGTTGACGCGGATCCTGTAGCGCATCACCGCATAGGCGACGTTCTTGGTCATCGTGGCTAGTGCGCCCTTGGTGGTCGAATAGGCGGTGAGGAAGTCCTGACCGCCATGGCCCGACATCGACAGGATGTTGACGATGGTGCCGCTGGTCTTCGACTTCTTCATCAGCTGCAGCGCATCCTGCATGAGGAAGAAGGGTGCCTTGACGTTGGCATCGAAGAGCTCGTCGTAGCGCGCTTCGGACGTGTCCCAGATGGTGCCCCGATCCGTGAGGGCGGCGGCGTTGACGAGGGCATCGATGCGGCCGAAGGCGGCATCACACGCCGCCACGATCTTGCGCACCTCTGCGAGTTTCACCAGGTCGGCCTGCACGAAGACGGTTTTCACGTTCTTCGCTTCCAGTGCCGCCTTCACCCTGGCGCCGCGCTCGGCGTTGCGGCCGGTGATGACCATCTGGGTGACGCCGCGGTCGGCGAAGAGCTGCGCGATGGTTTCGCCCAGCCCTTGCGTCGAGCCGGTGATGACGGCGGTCTTGCCATCCATCGACAGGTGCTTGAGGCTTTCGATATTCATCTGATTCAGCTCACATTTACGGGCTTGCCGGTGGTCCAGGATTCGGTTGCGGCATCGGCCAGCTTCTGGGCCTGCAGGCCGTCATGGCCCGACGGGGCGACGGGCTTGTTGTTGGTGACGGCGTCGATGAAGGTGAGCACTTCGTTGGCATAGGCCTGGCCATAGCGCTCGGTGAAGAAGTTGAGGACGGGGTCCTCATGGAAGCCTTCGGCGTTCGCCACTTCCACGGTCGTGTTGTGTACGTTTCCGGCGCGCAGCATGCCCTTGGAGCCATGCACCTCGATGCGCTGGTCGTAGCCATAGGTGGCGCGGCGCGAGTTGGTGATGACGGCGATCTTGCCGGATGCCGTCTGCATCTGCACCGCTGCCGTGTCGCAATCGCCTTCATCGCCGATGGCCTTGTCGACGAGGGCTGCACCCAGCGCGCTGACCGTGACGAACTCCTCACCGACCAGGAAGCGGGCGAGGTCGAGGTCGTGGATCATCATGTCGCGGAAGATGCCGCCGGAGCTCTTCACGTAAGACGCGGGCGGCGGGGCAGGGTCGCGGCTGATGATGGTGGCGAGCTCGATGTTGCCGACGACGCCCTCGCGCAGGCGCTTGGCCAGCGAGGCGAAGTTGGGGTCGAAGCGGCGGTTGAAGCCGATCATCAGGGTGGTCCTGTTCTTCTCGACCGTCTTCAGGCAGTCCTCGATGCGGGCGACCGACAGGCTCACCGGCTTCTCGCACAGGATGGCCTTGCCGGCGTTGGAGGCGGCCTCGATCTGCTCGGCATGGAAGGGGGTGGGGGTGGCGATCAGGATGGCGTCGACGTCCTTGGCCCTGATGATGTCCTCAACGCTCGCCACCCTGGCTCCCACCTCGGCGGCGAGGTCCTCTGCCGCTTTCGGCATGGCATCGGCCAGATAAGCGACCCTGGCCTTGCCCGAGGCGGCGATGGTCCGGGCATGCACCTTGCCGATGCGGCCCGCGCCTAAGACTCCAAAACGCAGCATTCAATGTCTCCTCAGATGACGGTCAATTCGGTTGGTGGATGATGCAAAAGCGATGCTTCTGCGTTGTTGTCGGATGCATTTCGGATGCTGTCCAGCGGTCTCGGTTGTGCAACCGCCCGGGGATGCGCAAGATTGTTGCGCAACGCTGCCGGTGATGCTTTTCGCATGCCGCCGTTGCGCATTTGCGTTGCTGCCCGAAGCATTTCCGTTGCCGTGCGTTGCGCGCCCAGACGGCGCGGCCCGTTCCCCTTGTCGATCGTTTTTGGAATAAAAATTCCGAATTTACTTAACTTTGGAATTAATGTTTCTTATTGTCAAGCCAGCAACAGTGCTTCGGAGTGCGACATGACAGCGGGATCGGGCCAGGTCAGGCGGTTGGACGTCATCACCATCGGGCGGTGCTCGGTGGACCTTTATGGCCAGCAGATCGGGTCACGGTTGGAGGACATCGGCTCCTTCGCCAAGTCGGTGGGGGGCTGCCCCTCCAACATCGCGATCGGCACGGCGCGCCTCGGGCTCAGGTCCGGCCTGATCACCCGGGTGGGCGACGAGCAGATGGGGCGCTACGTGAAGGAGCAGATGGCGCGCGAGGGCGTGGCGCTGGACGGGATCGCCACCGACCCCCAGCGCCTCACCTCGCTGGTGCTGCTGTCGGTGGAGAACGACAAGACCTTCCCGCTGATTTTCTACCGCGACAACTGCGCGGACTCGGCCCTGTCCGAGGCCGACATCGATGAGCACTTCATCAAGTCCTCCGCCGCCGTGCTGGTGACGGGCACGCATTTTGCTAAGCCCCACACCGATGCCGCGCAACGGAAAGCCATCCGCATCGCCACGGCCCATGGCGCGAAGGTGATCCTCGACATCGACTACCGGCCGAACCTGTGGGGCCTCGCGGGCCTTGGTGCCGGTGAGGAGCGCTACATCAAGTCGGACAAGGTGTCCGAGCACATGAAGTCGATCCTGCCCGACTGCGACCTGATCGTCGGCACCGAGGAAGAGGTGCACATTGCGGCGGGAACGGAAGACACGCTGGAGGCGCTGCGCATCATCCGCAGGCTGTCGAAGGCGGTGATCGTGCTGAAGCGCGGGCCGATGGGCTGCGTGGTTTATCCCGATGCCATACCGGATGCTCTCGACAAGGGCATCGTGGGCAAGGGCTTCCCGATCGAGGTCTATAACGTGCTGGGCGCGGGTGACAGCTTCATGTCCGGCTTCCTGCGCGGTTGGCTCCGTGGCGAGGATTATGCCACGAGCGCCACATGGGCCAATGCCTGCGGCGCCTTCGCGGTGTCGCGCCTTCTCTGCTCGCCGGAAATCCCGACATGGGAGGAGCTGCAGTATTTCCTGAGGCACGGCAGCGAGCACCGGGCGCTGCGCAAGGACGAGGCGATCAACCACGTGCACTGGGCGACCACCCGGCGCAAACAGCCGGAGCAGCTGCTGGCCTTTGCCATCGACCACCGCATGCAGATGGAGAAGATGGCCGATGACGCAGGCGCCCCGCGCGCGCGCCTCAACGACTTCAAGCGGCTGGCGATCCAGGCCATCGGGCGCGTGTCACAGGGCAAGCCTGGCTACGGCACGTTGCTTGATGATGTCTACGGCCGCGAGGCGATGTTCGACGCGGCGAAGCTGGGGCTGTGGGTGGGCCGCCCGCTGGAACAGCCGGGCTCGCGCCCGTTGCGCTTCGAGTTCACCCAGGACGTGGGTGCAAGGCTGGTGGAGTGGCCGGTGACGCACACGATCAAGTGCCTGGCCTTCTATCACCCGGATGACCCTCAGGCGTTGAAGGACGAGCAGGCGCAGACGCTGCGGACGCTCTATGAGGCGGCGCGCAAGGTGGGCCGCGAATTGCTGGTGGAGATCATCGCCGGCAAGAATGGGCCGATGGACGACATGACCATCGCGCGGGCGATGACCGAGCTTTATGCGCTGGGCATCAAGCCCGACTGGTGGAAGCTCGAACCGCAGGCTTCCGCGAAGGCCTGGGAGAACATCACGGCAGTGGTTGAGAAGAACGATCCGTGGTGCCGCGGCGTGGTGCTGCTGGGGCTCGACGCGCCGGAGGCGGAGCTGGCCAAAGGCTTCGCGGCGGTTGCCGGACAGCCCATCGTCAAGGGCTTCGCGGTGGGCCGCACGATCTTCAGCAACGCGGCGCAGAAGTGGTTGCGCGGCGAGATGGATGACGAGCAGGCGGTGGCCGACATGACGGCGCGGTTTCAGGCGCTGGTGGATATATGGATGAAGGCGCTTCAGAGTATGGCGTGATTTCACGTTGGCGTCATCCCGGCGAAGGCCGGGGTCCCGCTTTGGGTGCAGCAAGGAAGCTGGATCCCGGCCTTCGCCGGGATGACGGCAAATAACAAAAGACAGAATTCCCGGAGGAGCGTTCACATGAGCAAGACCATTCGTCTCACCGCCGCGCAGGCGCTCGTCAGGTTCATGACGGCGCAGATGACGGTCGTCGACGGCAGGGAAGTGCCGATCTTCGCCGGCATGTGGGCGATCTTCGGGCATGGCAACGTGGCCGGCATGGGTGAGGCGCTGTGGCATGTGAGGGACGAACTTCCCACCTATCGCGGCCAGAACGAGCAGTCGATGGCGCATGCGGCTATTGCCTATGCCAAGGCGATGCGCAGGCGGCGCATGATGGCCTGCACCACCTCGATCGGGCCTGGCGCCATCAACATGGTGACGGCGGCAGCTGTTGCGCATGTCGACCGCATTCCGCTGCTGCTGATCCCCGGCGACATCTTCGCCAGCAGGAGACCCGACCCGGTGCTGCAGCAGGCGGAGGATTTCGGCGACGGCACCATCTCCGTCAACGACTGCTTCAAGCCGGTATCGCGCTATTTCGACCGCATCATGCGGCCCGAGCAGCTGATCCCCGCCCTGAACCGCGCCATGGTGGTGCTGACGGATCCCGCCGAATGCGGCCCCGTCACGCTCTCTTTCTGCCAGGATGTGCAGGCCGAGGCCTATGACTATCCTGAGAGCTTCTTCGAAAGGCGACTGTGGAACCAGCGCCGCATCCGCCCGGATGAAAATGAATTGGCGGATGCCGTCGCGGCGCTGCGTGCGGCGCAGAAGCCCGTGATCATCGCAGGCGGTGGCGTGCTGTTCTCCGAAGCCTCCGCGACGCTGGCCGCCTTTGCGGCAAAGCACGGCATTCCGGTGATGGAGACGCAAGGCGGCAAGTCTTCATTGCCCTTCACCGATCCATTGAACATGGGTGCGGTGGGCGTCACCGGCACAGGGGCCGCCAACCGGCTGTGCGAGCAGGCGGATGTGATCCTTGCGGTCGGCACGCGCCTGCAGGATTTCACCACCGGTTCCTGGGCGCTGTTCCAGAACGCGGAGAAGGCCATCATCGGCCTCAACACGCAGGTGTTCGATGCCACCAAGCATCGTGCCCTGCCGCTGGTGGCGGATGCGCGGGTGGGCCTCGAGGAACTTTCCGCCAATCTGGCCGGCTGGGCGGCGCCCAAGGCGTGGACGGCGGATGCCAAGGCCGGCTTCGCCGCGTGGATGGCGACGGCCGACACCTACACCGCGCCAACAAATGCCGAGCGACCATCGGATGCGCAGGTGATCGGCGCGGTGCAGCGCGCATTGGGGCGCGAGGTGTCGCTGATGGGCGCGTCGGGTGGCTTGCCGGGCGAGCTGCACAAGCTGTGGCAGGCGAGCTATCCCTCCTCCTATCACCTCGAATATGGATTCTCCTGCATGGGCTACGAGATCCCCGGCGGCATCGGCATGAAGCTGGCGCAGCCCGACCGCGAGGTCGTGGTCATGGTGGGCGACGGCAGCTACATGATGATGAACTCGGAGCTGGCAACGTCCGTGATGATGGGCGTGAAGCTCACCATCGTGCTGCTCGACAACCGGGGCTATGGCTGCATCAACCGCCTGCAGCATGCCTGCGGCGGCGAGCGCTTCAACAACCTCTATGACTACAACACCTTCCAGACGGAGAGCCCGCAGATCGACTTCGTGATGCATGCGCGCTCTCAGGGGGCGATTGCGGTGAAGGCGTCATCGCTGGCCGAACTCGAAGGGGCGCTGGTGGAGGCGAAGAAGGCACCCCGCACCACGGTGATCGTCATCGACACCGACCCGATGATCTCCACCGATGCCGGTGGACATTGGTGGGAAGTGGCGGTACCGGAAGTGTCGGTGCGGAGCCAAGTGAACGCGGCGCGCAAGAGATACGAAGACGCCCTGGCCAAGCAGCGCGTGGGCGACTGACAGGAGAACCGCCATGTCGAAGCTCAAGATCCACCCGACCCGCGACACCGGACGCATCGTGCAAGTGACGCCCGAGAGTGCGGGCTGGACGCATGTGGGCTTCGATGTGTGGAAACTGAAGCCGGGGGCCGTGGCCGAAGGTGGCGAGCCGGGTCGGGAAGTCTGCCTCGTGTTCATCGGCGGCAAGGGGCACGTGTTCGTGGGCGCCAAGGACTATGGCGTGCTGGGCGAGCGGAACTCGCCCTTCGAGGGCAAGCCTTGGTCGGTCTACATCCCTGCGGGCGAGCGCTGGAAGGTGACGGCGGAGAACGCCGTGACGATCGCCGTGTGCACGGCACCGGGCGAGGGCGGCAAGCACCCCGCGCGCGTCATTGCGCCCGATGGTCTGCACCAGGAGACGCGCGGCAAGGGCTCCAACACCCGGCACGTCACCAACATCATTCCCGAGTGGGATGCGGCCGAAGGCTTGCTGGTGGTGGAAGTGATCACGCCCGGCGGCTGCACGTCGAGCTACCCGCCGCACAAGCATGACGCGGACAATCTCCCGCATGAGTCAGCGCTCGAAGAGACGTACTATCATCGCATCAACCCGCCCCAGGGCTTCGCCTTCCAGCGCGTCTATACCGATGATCGCTCGCTCGATGAGGCGATGGCGGTGGAGGATGGCGACGTGACGCTGGTGCCCAAGGGCTATCACCCCTGCGCCACGACGCATGGCTATGATCTCTATTACCTCAACGTGATGGCGGGGCCGAAGCGGACGTGGAAGTTCCACAATGCACCCGAGCATGAGTGGCTGCTGAAGGCGTAGTTCTAGAGTCAATATAAATTGCCGTCACCCCGGCGAAAGCCGGGGTCCAGCTTCGAGCATCGAACGCGTGGAAAGCTGGATCCCGGCTTTCGCCGGGATGACGGATTTGGGGGGTGGTCGCTGGGGTGCTGAAGAGAGGAGTCAAACCTTCAGCGCCTGGCGATATTTCTCCGCGTCCCAGTTCACCAGCCGGTCGACGTCCTCATCGGTCAGCGCCACCAGCGGGTCTCTCTCTTCCACACGGCGCATGACGTCGGCGAGGCAGCGGCCCATGGGCTCGATGGCGGGCTTCGCATCATTGCGAATGAGCACGCCGATGCCGGGGATGGCGACGAGTGGCGGGTTGCCGTCGAATGATGTGGCCACGCCAACGCCGAGGAAGACCACGTGATCGGGGTAGAACACCTTGTGCTGGCCGCGCTTCAATGCGAGCGGATCGGTTGCGAGCGCGTGGGTCTCGTCCATCAGGGCGGGCGTGTAGGCGGTGCCGGCGCTGTGACCTTCCAGCGCGGCGCGGTCCACCATTGCAGCAGCGCGGACGGGTCGTGTGACGGCGGCGACCACCTTGTCGAGCAGGGCTTCGGCGTCCTCCACTGTATCGGCGGCAACGGCGAGGCCGTGGTTGCCGAGGACGAGGACGTTGACGCCCTCGCGCATGCGCGCGGCGATGGCGCCCGCCAGCGGCAGGCCGGGGCGGGCATAGGGGATGTAGGCCCAGTCGAAGCCCTTGAGTTTTTCGGCGAGGCGCTGCTCGCCATCGGCGCGGATGGCCCAGGCGATGGTGTTGACGCAATGGACGTGAACGACCACGCGCTGCGGCATCAAGGCGTGCACGGTGGTCTCGATCGAGGGGCGAAGGCCGGTGCTGTTCAAGTCCGTGCGCACGAAGCTGGTGCAGGACTCGCAAGCGGGGTCGTTGCGCGCGAGGGCCGCGAGGATGGCGGCGTGGTCGAGCGGCACGAAGATGTCGCGCGCCATGGCATCCTTCAGCCAGGTGCCGGACGCCTTGATCCACATGACGCCATCGTCCTTCAGCGACGTGTTGCCGCCGGCGGCCTGCACCAGCAGCGGGTCACTGCCGACTTTGGCCGAGAGTACGCGCAGGCGGTCGAGTTCTACCATTGGAAAGCGTCCATCACGTAATCGGGTTGGGGTGAGAGTGTTGCGGGATCGTGCCCCGCCGAGACGCCCTGCAGCACGAGGAGGGTGGAAAAACCGGCATTGCGGCCGCCCGCCACGTCATGCTCGGCACTGTCGCCGATGCAGAGGATGCGGGCGGGATTGCCGATGAGGCGCGCGGCTTCGCGGTAAATCTCTGCGTAGGGCTTGCCGATCCATGTGACTTTGCCACCCATCTCTTCGTAAAGCGCGGCGATGGCGCCCGGCGCGGGCATGAGGCCTTGTGGCGTCAGCATCAGCTTGTCCGGGTTGCAGCAGACGGCGGGGAGCGTGATGCCGGCGAGCAGGCGGCGATAATCGTCGAGCGAGGTCTTCGGCGCGTTGGAGCCGAGGATGAGGATGATCTCGGCGTCACGCGGATCAGTGACGAAGGTGATGCCGTCAAAGCCATAGTCCTCGCCGTCCTTGCCGATGAGGAAGGCGGGCTTCGTGGTGAGGCCGGAGAAGGCGACTTCGCCGGAGCTGACCGCATCGACGAAGTGATCGCGCGGCACGCCCATTTTCACGAGGCGCTGGCGGTTCGATTCCGCGCGCTTGCCGGAGTTGGTCATCACCGCGACGGGCATGCCGATCCTGTGCAGTTCGGTGAGCACCTGCGCCGTGCCGGGGTAGAGCGTCTGGCCGTCATGGATGACGCCGAACTGGTCGATCAGCATGCCGTCGAAGCGGGGCGCGATCTCGTGAAGGCCGTCAATTCGCTTTGCTTCAGTTGGCATGGCCAATCCCGCGCCACGCGAGGCGGGCCGTGCCCACGGCGGCATGCTCGCTCAAGGAGGGCTTTTCCGGCACGCCGAGTGCCTTCAGCCGGATCGCCGTCCACGCCGCATTGGCCGCACCACCGCCTGCCGTGCGGATGCTGATCAAGGGTGAGGCACCGAGTTCGCCCAGCTTGGCATAGGCCTCCGCCTCGATGCGGGCGATGCCTTCGAGGATCGCCTGGAAGAACACGCGGTCATCGGTGGGCCGCGGCGTGAGGCGCGGCTGGAAATTCGGATCGTTGACGGGGAAGCGCTCGCCGGGCTTGGGAAGCGGGTAATAGTCGAGGCCGGTGGGCACGCCGGGGTCGAGCAGCGGCGTGAGGCGGGCGATGTCGTCCTTGCTGAAGTATGCGCCGATGGCGGCGCCCCCGGTGTTCGAGGCGCCGCCTGCCAGCCACTGGTCGCCGATGCGGTGGCTGTAGATGCCGAAGTCGGGTGCGAAGACGGGCGCGGCCGAGAGCAGCTTCAAGGTGAGCGTGGTGCCGAGCGAGGTGACGCCGTCACCCGGTTCACTTGCCCCCGACGCGAGGAAGGCGGCGCAGCCGTCGGTCGTTCCGGCGACGATGGCCGTGTCAGGCGGAAGACCCAGCTGTGCCGCCATCTCCGCCGTGATGTTGCCGATCTTGGTGCCGGCGGGGACGACAGTGGGGAACAGCGCCACGTCGAAGCCCGCCTTGGCAATCCATGACGGCCAGGTGCGGGTGACGGGGTCGTAGCCGGATTTGAGTGCGTTGTTCTCGTCCGTCACGTCATAGCGGCCCGACAGCTTGCCGAGCACCCAATCGGCCTGGTGGATGATGCGGCTGCCCTGGCCCACCAGTTCCATGGCGCGCGCCAAGGGCGAGGTGCCGCCGAGGGCTGCGGTTTCACGCGGGGCGACGGCGGCGATTTTCGCGAGGTTGGCCGCATCGCAGACGTCATTGTACATGGAGCCGAAGCTTGCGGGGCTGCCATCGGCGTTGACGGCAAGGATGGTTCCGGACGTGCCGTCGATCGAGATGGCGCGCACATGAAGGCCATCGAGCTTCAGCGCTGCGAAGGCGGCAAGCGTTGCGTTCCACCACAACTGCGGGTCCTGCCAGGCGCGGCCAAAATCCACGATAGGTGCCACGATGGGTGCTGACGACATGGCCTTGAGCGCGTTGCTCTCATCGGTGGCGGCGATGCGCACGCCGGACGTGCCGATGTCGATTCCCAATGCGACGGGGATGGTCATTTCGCGTCCATTGCGAGGATGGACTGGGCGGTCTGCTCGTCGGTGATGATGACGTCGCACATGCCACCCTTGAGCACACCCCGCAAGCCCGGCACCTTGGTCTTGCCGCCGGACGCGATCATGACGCAGGGAATGTCCTTCAGCTTCTCAGGTGACAGCGCCACGACGCGCTGGTTCAGCGGGTGGTCGACGACGCGGCCCTCGCGGTCGATCCAGTGGGCGGAGATGTCGCCCACCGCACCGGCCTCGAGAAGCGAGTCGACATCGGCGCGCGACACGAGGCCAACCCGGGTCATGGTGCATGTGGGGGTGAGTTCGCCGACAGAAAGGAAGGCGAGATCGACCTTCTCGCCGCGTTCGAAGATCTCGTGCAGCATGGGTTGCGCCATCAAGAGGTCACGCGTCGACTGCGTGTCGGTCAGCGCCGGTGCGGCAACGTAATAGCACTGCGCGCCGACGAGGTCAGCGAGGTGCGAGGCGGTTTCATGCGGGTTCATGGCCGAGCCGCGCGTGAGGCCACCCAGCAGCGATACAACGGAGAGGCGATTGAGCTGGCGGCGCGGCACGGACTGGATGGAGAGGCGGAGCGTGCGGCCCCAGCCCACACCCACCGACATGCCGTCCTTCAAGCGCGCCGACAAGGCAGCCGCCGCGGCTGTGGCGATGACCTGCGGGATCAGCGCCTGGTCCGGCGGGGTGGGCACCACCGTGGCGTCCTCCAGCCCGAAGCGCTGCTTCAGCTTCTCCTCGAGTTCGACGCAGGAGGCGAGCCTGCCGGTGATGTTGATCTGGACGAGGCCCTGGTCGCGCGCCTGTGCAAGCAGGCGGTTCACGCGGGTGCGGTTCAACCCCAGCTTCTTGCCGATCTGCGCCTGGGTGAGGCCAGCCACGAAGTAGAGCCAGGCGGCACGGGTGGCGAGCTGCTCATCCGGGTCGATAGCCAGGTTGACGCCGAGGGGCAACGCGGCGTTCGGTGCCAGTGCGCGTGTCTCGCCGTCGTCCATCATCGCCTCACGAACTGCGGTGGAAGGCCGCCCATGGAATGTCGAGCGCGGAATCATTGGTGAGCGCCGCGAGGAGCGCGGCGGTAAGCGGCAGGGCCTTCGCATCGAGCGTGCCGGCCTTCATCATGGCGCTGAGCGTCGGCGCCACGGTGACGCCGAGTTCCGCGCCCTCGATGGTGTCGCCCTTCATCGGGCCGTCCTTTGTCTGCTGGTAGGTGAGGCCGCGGCCCAGATTGTTGCCGAGCCTGGAATTGCGACCAGCTTGGGCTGTGACATAGAGATCGCCCGCGCCCGGCATGCCCCAGACGCTCTGCTCCGTGCCGCCATGGGCGGTGGCGAGCACCATCAGCTCGCGGATCGCCTGGTCGAAGATGATGGCGACGGCATTGTGGTTGAAGGCGCGGTTCTCGGTTGCTGCCATCTTTTCGAGATGGCCCGCCGCCCAGCCGACGCCAATGGCGAAGAAGTTCTTGAAGGCCGCACAGATCTCGACGCCGATCACGTCAGGCGACAGGCGCGGATGATAGTAATCGCATTCCAGCATGTCGCAGAGCGACTGCGCCAGACCCAAATCATGCGAGGTGATGACGGTGCCGGTGTGGCGCCTGACCGCGAGTTCGCCCGCAATGCAGGGACCGCCGATGGCGGCGATCTTCAGCGCGATGCCGGTGCGGCGCTTCACTTCTGCCGCGACGCGGTCCGGCAGTGCTGTCAGACGGTCGGCCTCCGGGTGCATGCCCTTGGTGATCATGACGACGGGCACGGGCGCTTTCAGCGTCTCGCAAAGCCGGTCGATCGCCCAGTTGACACCGGCTGAGCTGATGCCCAGCAGGATCAGGTCCGTGTCGGTTCCCAGCGCCTTGGCGAAATCGCCATGCTGATAGGCCGCAACGCCGTCCGGGAGCTTGACGTTAAGCTTGGGGTGGCGGCCGCAAGCCTTCACGCTGTCGATGATCTCGGTATCGAGATGCGTGCCGACAAGGCGCACGGCATGGCCACGGTCGCGCAGCGGCAGGCACATGGACGAGCCCATGACGCCGGCGCCGAGGATGGTGACCGTGCTCAAACCAGCGCCTTTCCGCTTGCCGCATCGAAGAGGTGCACCTTGTCGAGGCGCGGCATGAGGTGGAATGTCTCGTCACGCGCCAGCGACACGCGGTCCTGGGTGATGGCGCAGATTTCCTGGCCGCCCATGTCGGCGTAGATGTGCATCTCGGGGCCGGTCGGCTCCACCACCACGACCTTGGCGGGCGCACCCGAACCGAAGGTGAAGTGCTCCGGCCGGATGCCATAGACCACCTTCTGGCCGATCGACGCCTTGTGGACGGGCGGCAATGGCAGCACCGTGCCCTCGCCCAGCAGCACGCCATTGGACGTGACTTCGCCCTTCAAGAGGTTCATCGACGGCGAGCCGATGAATTCTGCCACGAAGAGGTTGGCTGGCTTGTCATAGACCTCGAGCGGCGAGCCTTCCTGCTCGATGTTGCCATCGCGCAGGATGACGATCTTGTCAGCCATGGTCATGGCCTCGATCTGGTCGTGCGTTACATAGACGGTGGTGGTCTTGAGCCGGTCGTGGAGCTCCTTGATCTCGGTGCGCATCTGGACGCGCAGCTTGGCATCGAGGTTGGACAGTGGCTCGTCGAACAGGAAGACGGCGGGGTTGCGCACGATGGCGCGGCCCATGGCCACGCGCTGGCGCTGGCCGCCCGACAGCTCACGCGGGTAGCGGTCGAGATAGGGCTCGAGGTTGAGGATCTTGGCGGCCCATGCCACCTTCTCGTCGATCTCGGCCTTGGGGCGCTTGGCGAGAATGAGCGAGAAGCTCATGTTGTCGCGCACCTTCATGTGGGCGTAGAGCGCATAGTTCTGGAACACCATGGCGATGTTCCGGTCCTTGGGATGAACGTCATTGACGCGGCGGCCCTGGATCTCGATGTCGCCGCCCGTCACCGACTCGAGACCGGCAATCATGCGCAGCAGGGTGGACTTGCCGCAGCCCGACGGGCCGAGAAGGACCACGAAGGAACCATCCTCGATCGTGAGGTTGATGCCGTGCACGACTTCGAGGGTGCCGTAGTTCTTTCTGACGTTCTTGATCGTTACCGATGACATGGCTTCTACGGTCCTATTGTTCGTCGCGGGCGAGAAATTCGTCGAGGAGGCCTGCATCGTCTGCGAGATCCAGGAAGGACCAGCGGTTGCGGACGTCACGGGCATGTTTCATGGCATCGCGCCAGACCTTGCGGTCCAGCCCGAGCTCGGTTGCGGTGGTGGGGCCACCGGCGGCGGCGAGCGTGGCCTTCATCTTGGTGGGGTCCATCAGCATGGGGCGCAATTCTTCGCGCAGCTGCGGCCAGAGCTGGCCGAGCTTCTTGTTGAAGGCTTCAGCACCCGCGCGGTCGAAGCTCTTCTTCTTCGCTTCCGCGTAGCACATGCTGCCGATGGCCTCGCCGTAGCGGGCGATGAATTCCTTCTCCTCGATGTGCGTCGCCTTGATGAGGGGCGGCTGGTCCATGGCGAGGAGTTCGTGGTGAAGCCGCGCAATGGCGAGCGAGGCCACGCCCACCTGCTGGCCGTGGGTGGAGCCGGGGTGCTTGTCGCCCGCGAACATGTCGATCCAGTGCGACACCTGGTGCTCACCCATCGAGCCGTGATGCGAGACGCCGGTGAAGCAGACGCCGAGTCCGCAGAGCGTCAGCACGCGGTGGAGATGGCCGTTGGCGGCAATGTCATGGGTCTTCAGCCCCGCCGCGGAGTCGATCATGCGCGGCTCGTCTTCACCGATCAGCGTGTAGGGCACGCCGGAATAGAAGGTGTCGAACAGGCGATGCGAAGCCCACCACTCGACCTGTGCCGTGGGGCGGCAGAGCGAGTCGCCCAGGCCCGCGGCGGAAAGCCAGTGCGGCGCCTTCGCGGAGACCTTGAGATCGAGGAAAATGCCGCGCGGCGCGTGGGCGGGAAGCGAGGTCTTGTAGCCGTTGGCCAGCGTCACCGAGGCGGTTGACGCGGCATAGCCGTTCATCGAGGCGGCGGTGCCGAAGGTGGCATATTTCCGGCCGTCCTTGAAGGTGGCGAACTTGCAGGTGTCGGAGAGCGCGCCGGAGCCGACGGCGACGATGGCATCGGCATGGCGGGTCTTTTCCTGCACCATGGCGATGGTGGGTTCGTCGCAGTGGGTGTTGCCCGGCAACACCAGCTCATCGATGGTGCCGAGGCCCTTCAGATGCTTGGCCACGCGGCGGCCCATGGCCTCATGCGTGTTGACGTCGGAGACGACGGCGATGCGCTTGCCGAGCTTCAAAGGCGCCAGCATGTCAGCCTCGCCGCCGTCGAGATCGTCCTCGATGCGGATCACCTCGAAGGGGACGGTGGCGGTCTTGCCAGTGGCCGGGTCCTTCCAGTGGCCTGCGACGACATCGCTGATCAGTTCATTCCAGTCGGTCATTTATGTGCACTTCGCGAGAAATCGACGAGCTTCTGGTTCCAGTCGGAGAGCTTCGGCCAGAGCTCTGAATAGATGCCGAGAAGCTCCTGGTAGCGGGCTGAGTCCTTCTTCCGTGGGCGGAAGGTTTTCGACGGCTTGCCGGACATGGCGGCGGATGCCTGCGGCACTGACTTGAACCATTCTGCGCCCTTGGCCGCGGCCATGGCGGCGCCCAAGGCCGAGGCTTCCGCCGTTTCGAGCCGCTTCACGTCACGCGCCGAGGCATCAGCGAGAATCTGGCACCACAGGTCGGAACGCGAGCCGCCGCCCACCGCTGCGAAATGGGTGATGGGTGTGGTGGCATCAGCCACCTGGTTGGTCATCATCGCCTGTTCGAGGGCCACGCCTTCGAGCAGGGCGCGATAGACGTCGCCGCGGCTGTGATTGCCGGAAAGCCCGGCGATGACGCCGCGCGCGGCGCTATCCCAGTAGGGCGTCATGACGCCGGACCAGTAGGGCACCAGCACGAGGCCGTGGGCGCCGATGGGCGAGGCTTTCGCTTCCGTCTCAAGCGCCTTGAAGATGCCGGGGTCCTTGCCCGGAGACACGTTGAACAACCGCTCCACCATCCAGTTGACGAGGAAGGTGCCGGTGCGGATGGCGGTTTCGAAGGAGAAGCCCTCCTCGCCCACCGCCATCATGGTGCGGAAGGCGCGGTTGGCAGCGTAATGCTTGCCATAGCTTCCTGACACCGCGGCGGTGCCGAGGTTCACATAGGCGCGGCCCTCGAGGAATGTGTTGGCGCCGGTGCCGGCGCACTGGCCGTCGCCGCCGCCGGCAATGACGGGCGTTCCCGCCTTGAGGCCGGTCAGCTTCGCGGCCTCGGCCGTCACTTCGCCCATGATCTCGCCGGGGCGATGGAGGCGCGGCAGTTGCTCTCGCGTCAGGCGGGCGGCCTTGAGGAGCACATCTGACCAGTCATAGGCGCCGATGTCGAGCAGGCCCATGGGATCGGCGGAGGCCGTGGAGGTGGCCCACTGGCCAGTGAGGAAATGGGTGAGCACGCCGTGCACTTCGGCCGTCTTGGCGGTCCTGGCCCACAGCTTCGGCATGTGGGTGGAGAGCCAGCGGCAACGATAGAGGCAGGGGGTGACGTCGGCGGGCTTGCCGGAAATATTGTGGACGGCCTCGGCGCCAAGTTCGGCGACGATGTCCTTCACTTCCTTTTGCGCGCGCTCGTCGAGCCACAGCGTGCCGGGGCGCAGCGCCTTACCCTTGGAATCGAACTGCGCGAAGCTTTCGCGCTGGTTGGAGATGGCGAGACCTGCGATGCGCTTTGCATCGATCTTCTTGGTCAGCTGCTTCAGCGCCCTGGTGAGGGCGCCGGTCCAGTCGCTGACCTCCTGCTCGAACCAGCCGGGATGCGGGTTGGAGAGCGGAATGGGTGCACGGCCTTCCGCGACAATGCGCCCCCGGGCATCGAAGGCGATGGCCTTCGTGGCCGTGGTCGAACTGTCGATGCCGATGACGAGATCGCCGCGCATGGGACGGATGACTTCTCTCTTGAGATGAAAACGGAGGCGGCAGTGATGCCGCCTCCGCCTTTGGTTGCTTAGAGACCGGCTTCGGTGACGGCGGCATCGATCGCCGCGGCGATCGTGTCCATGCACTTCTTCGGGTCGCCGCCGAAGTCCTGGCCGGTGAGCAGCTTGCCGAGGTTGACCGGGATCTCGTTGTTCGAGAAGCCAGCCCACAGCGGCATGTCAGGCTCGGAGGCCATGTCGTTGTCGATGATCCACTTCACCAGCTCGAGGTGGCGCGTGGTGCCGGGGCCCACGACGGCCTTCTCGTTGACGCGCGGATCGGTGAACGACGACAGGCGCATCGGGGCGAAGCCGCCGATGAGCGTGCAGCGGGTCATCACGTCCTTCGAGCAGGCCCACTGCATGAACAGCCAGGCTGCGTCGACGTTCTTGGAGTACTTCGACAGGCCGAGGACCGAGCCGCCCTGGTGGGCGCGGTTCGGAACTTCGCCGAAGCCCACTTCCGACTTGGCGCGAAGCGCCTTGCCGTTGAGCGGCTTGGCCGGCATCCACAGGCCCTGCACCTTCGAGTCCGCAGCGTCGAGGCCGGGGAAGAACTCGTCCCAGGACTGGACGAGAGCGCACTGGCCCGCCGCCATCATCTGGAACTGGCCGTCCCAGGTGGAGTTGAGCGACTCGGGCGGAGCGTTCTTCACCCACTCCTGGTACAGCGCGAGACCGGCAACACCGGCTTCGTCGTTGCCCTTGAACTTCTTGTCGGCGCCGAAGATCGAGCCGCCGGCGTTCCACACCATCTGGGTCCAGTCGCAGTTCAGCGAATAGTGACCCGACTTGGCCTGGAGGCCGGTGCCGTACATGCCGTTGGCCTTCTCCGCTTCCGTGATCTTCTGGATCGCGGCGGTGAATTCCTCCTCGGTGGTCGGAACGGCGATGCCGTGCTTCTCGAGGATGTCCTTGCGGTACATCAGCATGAAGATCGGGATGTCGAAGGGAATGCCGACCATCTTGCCGTCATACATCGCGAGGCCCTCGACGAGCGGCTTCGAGAAGTCGTCCCAGTCGAAGCCCGGCATGGCCAGGTCCGGCTTGTCCTTGTAGTACTGGGTGGGGTCGATGGTGTCCTGGGCGAAGGTCGCAACCCACGACTGGTCGAGGTAGTAGAGGTCGTAGGTACCAAGCTGGCCCTGCACGTCCTGCGTGGCCTTGGCGAGAACCTGCTCAAGCGGAACGATCTCGACTTCGACTTCGATGCCGGTCGGGTCGGTGAATTCCTTCTTGATCTTGTCGAGCACCACCGTTGGAGGCGTTGCTTCCGAGGTGTAGCGGATCTTGGTGCCCTTGAAGGGCGAGCCCACATCCTTCAGCCACTGCGTGACGGAGGCGTCCTGCGCCATCGCCTCGGTGCCGATCAGGCCCAGATTGCCGCGGAAGCCGCGCTGGCCGCCGAGGAGACCTGCCGAGAAGGCCGAGAAGCCGACGCCCGCAAGCGCCATCTTCTTCATGAAATCGCGCTTGGAGATGCGGCGCGCGGCAAAGTCGCGGGCCACATCGGCGATGAAGTTTTTCTTGTCGTGGTCTTTGAAGCTCATAGAGATCCTCCCATGGGTTTGAGCTTTAGTTTCTCGCGCACGATTCACTCTTTCAGGGAGCCAAGAGTGAGGCCGCGCACCAGATTCTTTTGGACGAGCAGGATGAAGATGAAGCTCGGGATGATCGCCGCCGTGCCCAGCGCCGCGATGAAGCCCCATTCATTGCCCGTCGATGTCACGAAGGTCTGGATCTTCACCGGAACGGTTCTGATCTCCGTCGTGAGGAAAAGCGACAGCAGGAATTCGGTCCAGCTGAAGATGAAGACGAGGACGGCCGAGGCGGCGATGCCGCCCTTGACCATCGGCAGGACGATCTTGCGGAAGGTCTGGAACCTGGTGGCGCCGTCGATCATTGCCGCTTCGTCCACATCCTTCGGCACGTCGTCGAGGAAGGACTTCATCAGCAGCACGGCGATCGGCAGGTTCATCAGCGCATAGATCATCATCAGGCCGAAATAGCCCATGTAGAGGTTGTCGGTGTCGCGCAGGCCCGCCGTCTTGTAGATGGTGACGAGCGGCACGAGGATGGCGATGGGCGGCATGAAGCGCTGGCCCAGCACCCAGTTGAGGTAGCTGTTGCGGCCCTTGAACATCATGCGCGAGATGGCATAGGCAGCGAACACCGCGATCGTCATGGTGATCACCGTGGTGCCGAGCGAGATGATGATCGATTCCATGATCGACTGGCGGGAATCATAGGCCTCGGCGCCGCCCACGCCCATGCCGATGCCCTGGTCGATGGCAAGCTGCGAGCGCGACTGGCCGAACAGTGTCACCCCGTAGTTGATGAAGGTCGGCACGAAGTCGAAGAAGTTGACGCGGTCCTTGTCGAACACCGCCGAGATCGGCTTGATCGAGGTGAGCGCCCACCAGAAGATCGGGAACATGAAGATGCCCACCACGGTGACGGCGGCAATGTCGCGCAGGATCTGCAGGGGACGCGAGGTTTCCATCACAGCTTGACCTTGAAGATCTTCATGAAGGTGGTGGAGGCGAGAATGACGATGATCAGCGTGAGGAGTGCGATCGTCGAGGCATAGGGGAAGTCGGCGCTGCCGAAGTAGATGCGCCCGGCATAGGAGGTGAGCGTCTCGGTCGCGGTGCCAGGACCCGAGTCCGTCATCACCTTCACGTAATCGAAGGCGCGGAACAGGTCGATGCCGCGGATCAGCACGGCGATGGCGATGACCTTGCTCATCATCGGCAAGGTCAGCTTGAAAAAGGCCTGGGTGGCGGTGGCGCCGTCGATCGCTGCGGCCTCGAAGGGTTCCTTGGGGAGCGAGCGGAGCCCTGCCAGCATGATCAGCACCATGAAGGGCGTCCACTGCCAGATCTCGGCGGTGAGCACGCCGGCCATGGCGGTATTCGCCGTGCCAAGGATCGAGAAGCCGGTGGGGAAAATCCCCAGTGCGATGAGGCCGCGGCTCAAGACGCCGAAGGAGCCGTTGAGCATGAGCAGGAACATCATGCCGGTGACGGCGGGCGGGATGACGAGGGGAAGCGTCATCATGGCGCGCAGCACGCCATAACCCTTCCGGTCCGAATCGAGCAGCAGGGCGATCAGCATGCCCAGCGTCAACTGGAAGAACAGCGCCACGCCTGTGTAGACGAAGGTGTTGTAGATCGCGTTCCAGACGCGCTCATCGGCGAGGACCTTGGTCCAGTTATGGGTGGGGTCGAAGATCATCTTCCGCGTTGCGGCGTTGCGCTTGTAGAGCGACAGCGTGATTGCATAGACCAGTGGATAGATGCCGAAGACGACCATCAGTGCTGCGGCGGGAAACAGCCACGGGAAGGGGTGCTCGGAAGACAACCAGCGCGGCAACCACGGACGGCGTTCCGTCGCGCGGGCCTCCACGGGGGAATGGCTGGCGGAATCGGCAGGCATCAAGGACGGCTCCCATGCCCGGCGTTGCGGGCGATTGCATTTGTGATTTTGAAATTGCAAAAGTGCAGGGGAATCCGACCAGAGTCAACGGCGCAATGGAAATACCGCAATGCAAACAATATGTTGCATTGCACCAAAGTACGTGAGCGAAGGCGCCATGCGCCGGTCAGAGCGCGTGGAAGCGGGTGTCGGCCTGGTCCAGCCTGCGGCGGATCTGGGTGACGAGCAGGGAATCGTCCGGCGCGCAGTTGTCGTAGGTGAGACGTTCGCCCGCCTTGATGGGCTTCAGCACCTTCGCACCCTGGGCGAGGCCCAATGGCACGGCGTTGGCGTTCCTCGCTTCGGCGTGGGTCATGGCCCAGGCGCGATAGTCGATCTCGCCGATGCGGCCGAGGATTTCGCCGACGCCGAGGTTACGCTTGGCGACCGTGACGCATTCGGCGACGGGATGTTCGAGCGGCACCATGTCGGCCTTGCCATGCAGCACGGCGCGGGCGGCCGACAGCGGCACCTCGAGGCTGGTCAGGTGATAGGGGCGGGTCAGCGCGAAATAGGGGCCCTTGCCGACCTTGAGGTCGATCAGGCGTTCCTGCAGGCGCGGGTGATCGGTGGTGACGATGCAGAATACGCCCGGCGCCACGCCCTTGCCGATGGAATAGTCCACACAGCCCTTTTTCGAGAGGACGCCGCCGTCCGACTTCGGAATCAGCACCGAGGCCAGCTCCTCGCGCGTGGCGGCGGGGCCGTGCATGCCGGGCACGTCCGGCACCAGGCCGGTGCAGTTGGCGATCGCCACCATCTCCACCATGGTCTTCGAGCCGTCGACGAACTCGACCAGCATGCGGGCATTCATGTTGCGGGCCTTGGCCTCCACCTCATAGTCGGCGGGCACGGCATCCCACTTCAGCGGGTTGTTCTTGCCCTTGCCGGCGCAGACGACCTCGAGCCCGATGGACTGGGCGAAGCCGATCAGTTCCAGCGTGGCGGCGGGCTCATCGCCCGCGGCGCCGGTGTAGACGACGCCGGCGGCCTTCGCCGCCTGATGCAGGTGGCGGCCGATGGTGATGTCGGCCTCGACATTCAGCATCACCACGTGCTTGCTGTTGGCAATGGCCTCCAGCGCGAACTGCGTGCCGGTGTTGGGGTTGCCGGTGGCGTCGATCACCACGTCGATGCGGCCGGACTTGGCCAGCACCGCGGGGTCCGAGGTGACGGCGATCAGCCCCTTCTCGATTGCCGCATCGATGGCGGCGGGCGTTTCGGCATAGGTGGTGTGGTCTTCGGTGAAGCCCGCCGTGGCGGCGGCGGCGCGGGCCTGCGGCGGGCGCATTTCGGCCACGGCGCCGAGGCGCAGGCCCGGCATGCGGTTCAGCTGCACCATGATGTCGGTGCCCATCTGGCCGCAGCCTGCAAGGCCAATGGTAACGGTTCTCCCCGCCTCGGCGCGGGCTTTCAGTTCGGAAACGAGCGGGGAGACGCCTGCGATCACTTCTTCGTCGTGCCCTTCTTCTTCGCGGCGGCCTTCTTCGGCACATCGCGGCGCACCAATCCCGTTACCGAGGGTGCATCGGTCTTCTTGAACTCGCCTGTCTGCTTACCATAGGTCTTCATCCGTGCCAGCACGGTATTCATCTGGTTCGTCTTCAGGATGACCGGCTTGCCGATCTGCAGGGCCGCCCAGTACTGGTGGGCGATGGTCTCGACCTCGCCCGCCCGCCACAGCGCCTTCTCGAGGTCGGGGCCGAAGGCGATCTGGCCATGGTTGCCGAGCAGGCAGGCCGAACGGTCCTTCAGCGCCTTCAACATGACCGCTGAAAGCTCCGGCGTGCCGAACTCGGCATAGCCCGAACAGCGGATGTCGGTGCCGCCGGCGATGCCGATCATGTAGTGGAAGGGCGGAATGTCCTTGCGCAAGCAGGCGAGTGCCGTGGCATAGGTCGAATGGGTGTGGACGATGGCGCCCGCCTCGGCACGGTGCTTGAAGATGTCGAGGTGCATGCGCCATTCGGTGGAGGGCAGGTACTCGCCGATGTAGCCGCCGTCGAGATCCATCTCGACCACGTGTTCCGGCTTCATCTTGCCATAGGGAATCCCTGAGGCCGTGATCAGGAAGCCCTCGGGCGTGCGGACGCTCACATTGCCCGACGTGCCCTGGTTGATCCCTTCCTCATTCATTCTGAGGCAGGTGTCGATCACCGCCCGGCGGAGGTCGAGATACTTGAGCTTGGCCATGTGAGCGTGTCCCGGAATGTTTGTCAGGTGAATGGCTATAGACCGTGGCGCCCCGATCCGACAAGTGTGCAGGGAGATTGACGCCCATGCAGCGAATGCGAGAGAGTGCGCGCACAGAACTGGAAAGAACGGCATGGGGCAGCAGCAGTTGCGCGGCATCGCAGTGGTGGACGTGGGCTTCACCAACACCAAGATCGCGCTGTTTTCACCGCAGGGCGAGCTGCTGGCGGAAAAGAAGGCGCCGAGCCTTCACCTCGCCGCGCCGCCCTACAAGCACATCGACCCGGAGCCCATGGTGGCGCTGTGCCGCGCGGCCCTGCCGGAGCTCGACGCGATGCTGCCGATCGACGCCATCGTGCCCACCGCCCATGGCGCGGCCATGGCCTGCCTCGACGCCGATGGCAATCTGGCGTTGCCGGTGATGGACTATACCAGCGAACCGCCGCGCGACATCGTGGCGGACTACGAGAAGATCATGCCCTCCTTCGAAGAGGCGCTGTGCCCGCTGCTGCCGATGACCATCACCCACGGCCTGCAGCTTTACTGGCAGCAGCGCATGTGGCCCGAGGCCTTCGGCCGGGTGTGCACGCTGCTGCCGTGGATCCAGTATGTGGCCTTCAGGCTCAGCGGTGTGCCGGTCACCGAAATCTCATCCATGGCCTGCCAGACGCACCTTCTCGACATTCGTGCGCAGGCACCCTCGAGCACGGCGCGCAGGCTCGGCTGGGACGCGTTGTTCCCGCCCATGGCCAAGGCGTGGGAGACGATCGGCACGCTGAAGGACGAGTTCCGCGGCTCAGGGCTCCGTGGCGAGGCCCGCGTGCTGGGCGGTGTTCATGACTCCACGGCCAACTTCATGCGCTATGTCTGCGCCGGGCTCGACCGCTTCACGCTGGTCTCCACCGGCACGTGGTCCATCAGCTTCGATCCTTCGACGAGTGTCGATGTGCTGGACCCGGCGCGTGACACCAACACCAACACCGACGTGCTGGGCCGCAACGTGTGCTGCAGCCGGTTCTTCGGCGGCATGGAGTTCGCGGCCGTGTCGAGTGGCGCCCCGGCGGAGGCCGCAACGGTGGCTTGCGTGCAGGAACTGGTGAGGCGCGGAACCTTCGCGGTGCCATCCTTCACCATGACCAGCGGGCCGGTGCCGGAGTCACTCGGCAAGGGTTACGTGAAGGGGCCCGCGGTCGAGAGTGACGAGGAACGCGCCTCGCTGGCGGCCCTCTATTGCGCGCAGATGGTGTCAGAGCAGCTGGACGCGATCACTTCGAAGGACGAGATCATCGTCGACGGCCCGTTCTCGCAGAACCCGGTGCTGCTGGCGGTGCTGGCGGCACTGAGGCCCGCACAGAAGGTGAAGGCCTCGGCCCTGCGCGATGGCACGACGGCGGGTGCGGCAGCACTGGCCATGATCGACGGCGGCCGGCTGCCGAGCATCGGGATCAGGATGGCGCAGGTGACGGCGGCGGAGATCAAGGGTCTCGAGGAATATCACGCAGCGTGGCGGAAGATGGCGTATGAGAAGCGGTGACACCTTCGTGCCCAAGTCCATCATCGCCGGGCTTGTCCCGGCGATCTTTTTTTGTGGCCGCGAAAGAGGATGCCCGGGACACGTGTTTGGACCGGGGACATACCTGACAGGTGTTCGGGGACATGGTTGACACATCAGGCTGAGGTCCTCGGAGGAGGTTTTCATGCCTTGGAAACAGGTGTCTGCCATGGATCAAAGAGAAGAGTTCGTGCGGCTTGCGCTGCTGGAGGGG
>CAMDBX010000050.1 GCA_945889445.1 Rhizobium sp. Q54 | reverse complement strand
AAGCCCGGCGATGATGAAGTCAGGGTCAGGGTCACGAACACAAGGCTCAGTAAGGCGTGCCGTCCTTGTGCGTCAGCCGGTACTTGCCGCCTTCCTTCACCGCCAGCATGTCGGCTTCGGGGTAATGAGCGCGGTCGCCCTCGGACCTTGTCCCAACTTCGAGGTACATGGCCGGGGCTGATGACTTGTTCACCAGCTGGTGGCCGTTGGGCACTCCGGCCTTGAACCCCACACACATGCCAGGCGTAAGCACATGCTCACCTTCATCGTCGACGAGGGTCACTTCGCCTTCCAGCACATAGACAAACTCGTCCTCGCTCTCGTGCCAGTGGCGGTGGGCGGAGGCCGACCCCGGCGCCAGCACCGTGAGATTCACGCCAAATTGGGTGAGGTTGAAGACGACGCCCAGCGCCCGCTTGGCGCGGCCTTCGAGCGCTGCGGCATAGGGCGGCGGATAGATGGTTTTCGTGCGGGCCGGAAGGTCGATTGCCTTGATGGGTTCAGCCATGGGCGGAGGCCTTCTCCCGGGCCTCGATCTGGCCAACCGCATCCACCACGGCATCGAAGGTGAGCAGCGTGGAGGCGTGGCGGGCCTTGAAATCACGGACCGGCAGCAAAGCTTCAAGTTCGGCCCATTTGCCGGTGGGGGCCGGGCCCTCCTCCTTCAGCATCTTGTACATCTGGTCGCGGACAGAGCGGAGCTCCTCCGGAGTGGATCCTACCACATGGCGGGCCATGATCGAGGACGAGGCCTGGCCAAGGGCACAGGCCTTGACCTCCTGCCCGAAATCGGTGACCACCCCGTCCTTCATGTTCACGTCCACCGTGACCTTGGAGCCACAGAGCCGGGAAATGGCCATTGCGGTGGCATCCGGGGCGGCCAAGCGTTGCAAACGGGGAATGTCTGCCGCAAAGCCCAGAATCTGACGGTTGTAAATCTCGTTAATCATTCCAACATCCTAGCCCATTCGCCTGTGGCCGGAAACCGTCGTTTGGCGGTTTGCCAGCGGGGCCTGCCCCATGATATGGGGGCGGCTTGTCCACAGGCGCAAGTCTGGCCTGTCATGCGGAAAGTGAAGTCAGGATTATGGAAGCCGTCGTCAAGAAGATCCCGTCCAAGACCGTGAAGCGCCCTTCCCAAGAAGAGGCAGAGGCGGCTGTACGCACGCTCCTCGCCTGGGCCGGCGACAATCCGGACCGCGAAGGCCTGCTCGACACGCCGAAGCGCGTGGCCAAGGCCTTCCGCGAGTATTTCTCCGGCTACGAGGACGACCCGGCCGAGGCGCTGTCGCGCACCTTCACCGACGTCGGCGGCTATGACGACATCGTCATGCTGCGCGACATCGAGTTCAACTCGCATTGCGAGCACCACATCGCGCCGTTCATCGGCCGCGTCCATGTGGCCTACCTGCCCAAGACCAATGTCGTCGGCATCTCGAAGCTTGCCCGCGTGGTCGAGATCTATGCCCGCCGCCTGCAGACGCAGGAGACGATGACGGCGCAGATCGCCAACGCCATTTCGGACTCGCTCAACCCGCGCGGCGTCGCGGTGCTGGTGGAGGCTGTGCACACCTGCATGTCGATGCGCGGCATCGGCAAGCGCAACGTGGCCACCATCACCACGCAGTTCACCGGCGAGTTCAAGACCAACCCGGTGCTGCAGGCGCGGTTCATGGAGTTGGTCCGCGCGCCGTCGAACGGCTTCTCCCTCTAAATGGCATCCGACCTCGACGAGACCGACAGGTTTCAGCCGAGGTTCGATTCATCCGGCCTGATCACCGCCATCGTCAGCGATGCGCAGGACAACACCGTGTTGATGGTCGCACACATGAATGCGGAGGCGCTTCGCCTGACGCAGGACACCGGCGTCGCCCATTTCTGGAGCCGCAGCCGCAGCAGCCTGTGGAAGAAGGGCGAGACCTCCGGCGAGACGCTGAAGGTCGTCGAGATCCTCACCGACTGCGACCAGGACGTGCTGCTGATCAAGGCAGAACCGCAGGGCAAGGGGGCGTCCTGCCACACCGGACGCCGCTCCTGCTTCTACCGCCGCGTCGAGGCTGGCGGGCTCGTCTTCATTGACGAGACCCGCCTGTTCGATCCGAAGCTGGTTTACTAGCAGACAAACGCCACGACATTGGAACCTGCCCCGGCCGGCTGCGATCCGCATGGTGGAGCCACCGGAACAATGGCCGGCGGAATGTAGCTTTCCGGCAGGTTGCCCGCCGCATAGGGCAGGATCGACGGCGGCTGGTTGCCCGGAGTCGGAAAGTAGCTGCGCAGGATCACCTGCAGCGTGGTGCTGACGTTGGACCCTGCCCCATAGATGCCGTCGTAATAGGTGGTGGACGGCGTGGGGATCCAGTTCGGCAGCAGGCCTGGATCGGAGGGCGGCGTTGGACCGATGAAGATGGTCAGCGAACCATCGCCGTTCTTCACCAGCTTGCGATCCTCCAGCTCGCTGGAGCCGAGCTGCGAGACGGGCTTCAGCATGCCCCAGTTGAGATCCGTGCCAGAGTTGCACGAGAGAGCAACAGGCTCTTTCGCCACACCTGAATACTGGATCGGCACCTTGTCAGTCGAGAGTTCCTGCTGCCACTGGGTGGAGAGCGGAAAGGTGTAGGTGGCAACGCCGCCCGGCCCGCTGCCCTGCACGGGATCGGCCGCGACATAGTAGGCAGTACCGGCGGTGAGCCCGCAGCTTGCCGCTGCTGAACCTGCGAACAGGATCGGCGTGCTGGCAACGAGCTTGCCCCAGTTCGGCGCCGTCACCGTGATCGTCTCGGCCGTGGAATCGACAGCCAACACCTCCATGTCCGCCGTCGAATAGGCGGTGTTGAGCACCGCCGACTGCGGAAGGAAGGGAGCGGCCACTTCACTGGCATCCGGCTGATAGACCGTGACCGACCAGAAGCCCCTGATCTTGCCTTCGGTGTCCGTGACCTGCGGAGGATAGATGCCAACGGCCGGCAGCGGCGCGCCGAGCTGGGCTTCCGTGAACGTGATCGCATAGTTCTGGTTGCCGTCCAGCAGGTTGGTGCCGTCATTGCTCGTCATGCTGGGATAGACGGCGTCCAGCGGGATGTTGGCCGAGCCACCATTGAGCACGATGGTGGAGCGGACCAGATAACCCGTGAGGCTGTTGGGATAGGTGCCGATCATGTCGTTGAGGATGGTCCAGTAATTGGTGCCGGCACCGGCCGACTGGCTGGCGATGACGTCGTCGAGGCCCGCCTGCCCATCCTCATAGCCCTGCTGAAGGGCGGCGAGTTCCGCCTGACCCCACCCTGCGGGAACCCTGTAGCCGTTCGCCGTCAGGCCGATTTTCGCAAAGCGGCGCAGTGTTCTTGCCTGGCCAAAGGATGGCGGCACGTAGATCGCCTTCGCGCCATATTGCGGCACGACGTAGGACGGAAGCCGGCGCAATGGCGTGCCGCCCAACGCCGTGGTGAGGTTCGGAACGGGGCTCTTCACCAGCGACTGACCCAGCTGCTCGAGGAAATCCACGGCTCCTGTCGGCGTGTCCTTGTAGGGTTCCGCCTCGGCAATTTCCTGCTCCGTGGGCGGAGAATTTGTATAGTCGGTCGGGAACACCGGCTGATAGCCATTGGCGCGGAACTGCGCCAGCGTGTTGAGAGCGAACTTCTTGCTGACGTTGTTGTAGACGGACTGGGTCGAATTCGGCGCCGAACTGTCGGCGAGAGTGCTCGTCAGGATGCGAATGAGCATCCAGTTGAGATTGGTGTCAGACGCCATCACCGGGAACTTGCGGCCACCGATGGTTGCCACCTTCTGGTGTGCGAAGCGCGAGTTCGGGCCGACCAGCAGGTAGGACTGCGCGATGTCCGACGGCGTGGTACGCGTGCCGATGCTGCCGATGGTGTTGATGTAGTTATCGAGATAATTGACGACATAGTACTGACCACGCGAGGGCGGCACCGTCAGCACCAGTTCGGTACCCGAGCTGAAGTCCATGAATCCGTTGATGTAGATGACCGAGGAGTCGCCCGCGTTGGTGGCCGAGTTGTTCCACGCCGCAGGGTTGACGCCATAGGTGAGCGCATTGATGGGCGCGCTGATTGTGGTGTTGTACTTGGCGAAGCGCCAGGTGAACTCAGGCCCGAGGCCCCAGACATAGGCTTCCGCCGCAAGGCGCCGGATGTCGGCGAGGCTGGCGATGGATCGGCTGGCGGCATGGGCCTCGCCGATGAGCGGAAGCTGCTGGGCAGCAACCGGGGCCAAAGCAATGGCGATGAGTGCGAGCGCCACGGCCCGGACGCGGCGAAACGGTGCTCTGATCATTGCAATCTCTCTTCAGTATAAATACTTACATGCCGAGTGGCGCTTACTTACCTTGTAGAAGGCGCAGCGATGAAGGCAACAGGCGCATAGCCGCAGGCGCACCCGAGAGGGTGACTTCCGCCCGCCTGCGCCCACAGCGGAGGTTCAGCCCGCCGAGGCGATGTAGGTCTTCATCTGGTCGGCTTCCGCTTCCATCGACTCGATGCGGAGCTTCACCACGTCGCCGATGGAAATCATGCCCGTGACCCGGCCGTTGGCCACCACCGGAAGGTGGCGGATCCGGCTCTCGGTCATCATCTGCATGAGTTCGGCCTCGGAATCAGTGGGCGAGCAGGTGCGGACCTTGGCGGTCATGATGTCCTTTGCCGTCATGGACGCGACGCCAGCCACGTCGCCCACCATGGCGCGCACCACGTCACGCTCCGAGACGATGCCGGCGATGCCGCCGGCGGGATCGACCACCACCACGGCACCAATGCGATGCCGCGCCAGCATGTCGACAATGGTCTGGACCGAGTCTCCGGGCTCGACGGTAAATACCGAGGTGCCCTTCTGCCTGAGGATATGAGCAACTGCCACTGGGTAGCCTCCTCTTCCTGCGGGAACGACACCGAGGCTAACACGGTTTCAGGCGGCGCGCATCCGCCGTGCGAGCACGTAGAAGGCGAGGATGCCGCCGATGAAGCCGCCGATATGCGCCTCCCAGGCGATGGAGCTCTCGGCGAGGAAGGAGTTGCCCGTCCAGCCGGTGCCGCCGGAGAACAGGGTGAGCGCCAGCCACACCAGCGAAAAGCCCAGCGCCTTGCCGCTGCGCAGGAACTCCGGAAGCGACAACGGACGGCCGCCACCGGTGGGCAGGCGGACGCCATACATGAGCGGGATGGCCGCCCCGATCAGGCCTGACACGGCCCCCGAGGCCCCGATGACGATGATGGGCTGCCCCCAATGCAGGAACAGGCTGCACAAGCCGCCGATGATGCCCGCGACAAGGCAGAGCAGCAGGAACCTGGCGCTGCCGAGATAGCGTGCCACGGGCGTGCCGAAGATCAGCAACCACAGGCAGTTGAACAGCAGATGCATCCAGTCGCCGTGGAGCAGCATGTAGGTGACGAGCGACCAGTACTGTGATCCGGGGAGCATCGGGTAACCCGGAACGGTGAAGCGGGCCGGGATCAGCGACAGGGCGTAGAGCGACCAGACCTCCCAGTCCTCCCCCAGCAGCCACAAGCCCACATGGACGGCCACCAGCACCGCGATGACCGCAACAACGGCAGCCGGGGCGTTGAAGGCGGGCGGCGGTTTGGCCGGGGCCCAGTTGCCGCGCGGGGGGTGATGCTCCGACACGCTGGTCCTCTCCTCTGGCACGAAGGCTGCACCGCAGGGCTTCGTAGGGTCATTCTGGAACACCGGCGCCAAGACGCCGGACGGGGGTTTGCGCCATGTGGGTTAGCGGGGAGACACGGGGAAGCCAAGAGGATTTGATCCTCCATCCGGGCGCCCGCAAGCTGCTCGACCTGTGGATGGACCTCAAGGGTGAACGTGCCGCCCCTGCCCGCGTTGATCTCGATCTGAGACAGGTGCCGCGACAGGCGCCCTGGCTGTTCATCCTGGAACCGGCCGGCGAGGCGCAGCGCTTCACCTACCGGCTGGCGGGAACCGGCCTTTGCGGCTTCCTGCGGAAAGAAGTGACCGGCACCGACATTCTGTCCGGATGGGGGCGCTTCGAACGCGGCGCCATTGCAAGGGCTTTGTCCACCGCCACCGGCCGGCTGCAGCCGGCCCATTTCAGGCTGCGCTATCTCACCGATGGGGGCCAAAGGATCGGCGCCGACATGCTCGCCCTGCCGATGACCGCGCGAGACGACCGCAACGTCCATCTGTTGGGCGGGCTGTTCCCGCACGCCAATCCGGACATCTGGCACTATGACGAGCTGGCACCGGTCGACCTTGCGGCGGTGCGCCTGTTTGACGGCAGGCCGGCGAGCCTCGGCGCACGCGATAGCGCGCAGGCCCCCCGCAAGTTCCGCCTGATATCGGGTGGTCTCGACCTTCCCTGATCCCTCCGCCCGGAGAAACACGCGTGACGAGTTTCGGCAAGCGACTGGCGCCTGCGGCGCAGTCCGCAGCGCTCATGCCGCAGAATCTCCCTGCCCGGCTGCTGCTGCGAGAAGGCAGCGAACTGCGTTGCGAGGTGACCGCCATAGACCCGGACAGCGCCCTGTTCCTGACTGCCGAGGCGGTGACGGAGGGAAGCCCCGTGACCGCCTACATCGAGGAGATCGGACGCGTGGACGGCACCGTCGCTGAGCCTGCCGAAGCGGGCTTCTGGGTGAACTTCAGTTTCGCAGAGAACCGCCAGCCACGCTTCATCCGCCATCTGCGCTGGCTGATCCGGCGCGAACGCGGACTTGCCGCCGCAGAGCGCCGCCATACCCGCTACGAGCCGCGCAACACCTCTGCCCGCTTCAACCTGCCCGGCGGGCGCGAACTGCCCTGCGAGGTGATCGACATCTCGCTGTCCGGAGCGGGGCTGCACGCCCGCGTCAAGCCATCGATCGGCTCTCCGGTCACGCTGGGACGCATGAAGGCCCGCGTGGTGCGCCACCTCGAGCATGGCTTCGCCATCGAATTCCTCACGCCGCTGGCACGGAGCGACCTCGACAGCGCACTCACCTGAGCGATAGACTTGGCCCTTCACAGCCTCAGGGACCTTCCATGCCGTCGCTTGTACCTTACCTGTCATCATCTTCGCTTCCCACTGACGGCCTGCTCGTCGGCCGCGTGTGGAGCCCCGCTGCAGGCGGCCCCTGCGTGGTCAGGCGCGACGCGGGATCGCTCATCGACATCACTGCGCGTTTTCCCACCATGCGTGACCTGTGCGAGGCAGCAGACCCCGCAGCGGCGGCGCGCGCGGCCACCGGCCCAAGCCTCGGCAGCATCGATGCCATCATGGCCAACACGCCGCCCGAAACCCGCGATCAGTCGAAGCCCTGGCTGCTCGCGCCGGTGGACCTGCAGGCGCTGAAGGCAGCAGGGGTCACCTTCGCCACCTCGATGCTTGAACGCGTCATCGAGGAGCGCGCACGCGGTAACCCCGCGGCGGCTGTTGAAATCCGCGCCACCATCGGCACGCTGATCGGCGATGATCTGTCGAAGCTGCGCGCCGGATCGCCCGAAGCCATGGCCCTGAAAAAGGTGCTGATGGATAAGGGCGCATGGTCGCAATACCTTGAAGTCGGTATCGGACCGGACGCCGAGATCTTCACCAAGTCACAGATCATGGCGTCTGTCGGAAGCGGCATGGAGGCGGGGCTGAACCCGGTTTCGACGTGGAACAACCCGGAGCCGGAAGTGGTGGTGGTGGTCTCCTCGACAGGCCACATCGTCGGTGCCACGCTGGGCAATGACGTGAACCTGCGCGACGTGGAGGGTCGCTCCGCCCTGCTCCTCGGCAAGGCCAAGGACAACAACGCCTCCTGCGCGGTGGGACCGATGATCCGCCTGTTCGACGGCACGTTCTCGCTCGACGACGTGCGGCACATGCAACTTTCCCTGAAGGTCGAGGGCGAGGACGGATATGTGCTGAACGGCGGCTCCAACATGTCGAAGATCAGCCGCGATCCGGCGGACATCGTGGGCCAGATGATCAACGCCCATCATCAGTATCCCGACGGTGCCATCCTGTTCCTCGGCACGCTGTTCGCACCCGTCGAAGACCGTGATGCGCCGGGCAAGGGCTTCACCCACAAGCTGGGCGACGTGGTGACGGTGAGCAGCCCGCAACTGGGCACGCTCGCCAACCGCATGACCTCGACCGACAAGGCTGCGCCCTGGACCTTTGGCGCCAGCCACCTGTTCAGAAACCTGGCCAAGCGCGGGCTGCTCTGAGGGGGTTGCGGATATGAACGTCCTTAATCCGATTGCCGAGCTCGAGGCCAATGTCGCCGTGCCCTTCGAGCAGGCCCGCGCGATGCCCAAGAGCGTCTATACCTCGCCGGTCTTTCTCGATGCCGAGATGGAGAAGGTGTTTGCCCGGGAATGGTATTGTGTGGGGCGAGCCTCATCGCTGAAGGAGGCCGGAGATTACATCGCCTTCGAGCTCGCCGGCCAGCCGTTGATGGTGATCAAGGGCAAGGACGGCGAAGTGCGTTGCCAGTCAAATGTCTGCCTGCACCGCATGTCCACCCTGCTGGAGGGGCGTGGCAATGCGCGGCTGATTACCTGCCCCTATCACGGCTGGACCTACGAGGCGGATGGAACCCTGCGCGCAGCACCCGCGATGAAGGCCAACGAGGGCTTCTGCAAGGAGCACTACCGCCTGCCGCAGGTGAAGTGCGAGGTGTGGCTGGGCTGGGTCATGGTGTCGTTCAACCCGGAGGCCACGCCCGTTTCCACTCATTTCGCCGACGTCGCGGAATTGATCCGGCCCTATGACATGACGAACTACACCGAGTGGTTCAACGAGCGCTTCGAATGGAATACCAACTGGAAGATCCTCGCCGAGAATTTCATGGAGAGCTATCACCTGCCGGTCTGCCATGCGGGCACCATCGGCAGACTCTCGAAGCTCGACGAGATGATCTGCCCGCCATCGCCGCCCCACTTCAACTGGCATACCATCCTGAAGGATCCGGCCTTTCGCATCGCCTGCGCGCACCCGTCCAACACGCGCATGACGGGCGACCTGCGGCGTACCACCTATCTTCTGGCTCTGTATCCCTCGCTGCTGATCACCCTGACGCCTGGCTACTTCTGGTATCTCTCCTTGCACCCGAAAGGCGTGGGGTCAGTGGACGTCACCTTCGGCGGCGGCATGTCCAACGACTTCCTCGGCGATGCGGATGTGCCGGAGCTCTTCGCCACGCTGAAGGGACTGCTCGACAAGGTGAATGTCGAGGACAAGGGGTGCACGGAGCGGGTCTACCGCGGTCTCTGCTCGGACATGGCGGCACCGGGGCACCTCTCACACCTCGAGCGTCCCAACTATGATTTTGCGACCTATCTCAGCCGGATGACGAGCAACTGAGACACCGCAATCAGAAATCCTGCACGTCCACCACGCCGGCTATCGCCTTGATGGCGCCCTTGATCTGCGGCGTCACGGTGAACTTGTTGCCGAGCGAGACATGCACCTCGCGGCCCTGCTCCATGATCATGACAAGCCGGACGGGCGCGCGGCCGCCATTGGTGAGGCGGGCAGCGATGGACTCCAGCGGCCTTGAATCGCGCACGAAGATTTCAAGGCCCGTGACCATCTGGGCGGCGGCCTTGTCCAGCATCTCGACGCCCTGCAACCGGAGCTTCACCTCCTCGCCCTCGACGTCAGCCTCGACGCGGGCGATGACCGCGTTGCCCGGTTCCAGCAGGTCGCGGCAGGCGGCCAAGGTGTCCGAGAAGCAGATCGTCTCGAACTGGCCGGTGGGATCGGAGAAGCCGACGAAGGCAAACTTGTTGCCGGATTTGGAGCGGCGTTCCTGGCGGTGGGTGATGGTGCCGGCGAGTTTTGCCGCTCGCGCACCCTTGGTCAGCGCCTTTTCGTAGAAGCTGGCATAGGTGTCAACTGACAGTTTCTGCAGCGGCTTCATGTAGTCGTCGAGAGGGTGGCCCGAGAGGTAGAATCCCACCGCCTCGAACTCCTGTGCCAGCCGGTCCATCGGAAGCCACGCATCACGACGCGGAAGCACCAGATCATCCGAGCTGCTCGACACGCCGCCGAACAGGTCGTTCTGCCCGGCCTGCGCGGCACTGGCCGCGCGGTTGGCCATGGAGAGGATCGATTCCACCGCGTCCAGCACCTGCGCGCGGTTGGGGTTGAGACAATCAAAGGCACCGGCCTTGGCCAGGCTTTCAAGCGCCCGCTTGTTGACCACGCGCGCGTCAATGCGCTTGGCAAATTCGCCCAGCGACTTGAAGGGGCCACCCTCATCGCGCGCCTTCACCAGATGATCGATCGCCCCGGCACCGACGTTCTTGAGAGCCGAAAGCGAATAGAGGATGGCGCCATCCACCACGGCGAAATCAACCCCGCTGGCGTTGACCGATGGCGGGATGACCTTGACGCCAACGCGCTGCGCCTCACGCCGGAACAGCATGAGCTTGTCGGTGTTGCCCATGTCGAGCGTCATCGAGGCTGCGATGAACTCGACCGGGTAGTTGGCCTTCAGATAGGCCGTCTGGTAGGAGACCACGGCATAGGCCGCTGCGTGCGACTTGTTGAAGCCGTAGCCCGCGAACTTCTGCACGAGTTCGAAGATGTTGTCCGCCTGGGACGGATCGACCTCCTGCTTGGCGGCGCCCGAGACGAAACGCTCCTTCTGGGCATCCATCTCGGCCTTGATCTTCTTGCCCATGGCACGGCGCAGAAGATCGGCTTCGCCGAGCGAATAGCCCGAGAGCACCTGGGCGATCTGCATCACCTGCTCCTGATAGACCATGATGCCGTAGGTCTCTTTCAGGATCGGCTCGAGCAGCGGGTGGAGATAATCCGGCTCTTCGTCACCCTTCTTGCAGGCGATATAGCGCGGGATGTTGTCCATCGGCCCCGGACGATAAAGCGCCACGATCGCGATGATGTCCTCGATGCGGTCGGCGCGCATCTTCTTGAGGACGTCGCGCATGCCGGAACTTTCCAGCTGGAACACGCCCACCGTGTCGCCGTGGCCCAGCATCTCGTAGGTCTTCTGGTCGTCGTAAGGAATGTTGTCGATGTGGAAGGCAGGCTCACGCAGGCGGATCAGCTTCTGGGCCTTCTCGATCACCGTCAGCGTCTTGAGGCCGAGGAAGTCGAACTTCACCAGCCCGGCCTTCTCGACATATTTCATGTTGAACTGGGTGGCCGGAATGTCGGACCGCGGATCGCGGTAGAGCGGCACCAGTTCTTCCAGCGGGCGGTCGCCGATGACGACGCCTGCGGCGTGGGTGGAGGCGTTGCGGTAGAGGCCCTCGAGCTTCAGGGCGAGATCGAACAGGGTGCGGACAGTGGGGTCCTTGTCGCGCTCTTCCTGCAGCTTGGGCTCGCCGTCGATGGCCTGCGCAAGCGTCACCGGATTGGCCGGGTTGTTGGGGATCAGCTTCGAGAGCCGGTCCACCTGGCCATAGGGCATCTGCAACACGCGACCCACATCGCGCGTGACCATGCGGGCCTGCAGCTTGCCGAAGGTGATGATCTGCGCCACGCGGTCACTGCCATAGCGCTGCTGCACATAGGTGATGACCTCGCCGCGCCGGTCCTGGCAGAAGTCGATGTCGAAGTCCGGCATCGACACGCGCTCGGGGTTGAGGAAGCGCTCGAACAGCAGGTTGAAGCGGAAGGGGTCGAGGTCGGTGATGGTCAGCACATAGGCCACCATGGAACCGGCACCCGAGCCACGGCCCGGACCCACCGGAATGCCGTTGGTCTTCGCATAGCGGATGAAGTCCGACACGATCAGGAAGTAGCCGGGGAACTTCATCTTGGTGATGACGTCGAGCTCAAACTCCAGGCGCTTTTCGTATTCCTCGCGGGTGCGGCCTTCGACGAGGCCGCGCGTGGCAAGGCGCTCTTCCAGCCCGGCATGGGCCTGCCGCCTCAGCTCTTCCGCCTCGTCATTGTCGGCAAAGCGCGGCAGGATGGGATTGCGCGACTTCACGCGGTAGGCGCAGCGCAGGGCGATCTCGATGGTGTTCTCGACCGCTTCCGGCATGTCGGCGAACAAGGCCGCCATTTCCTGCTGGCTCTTGAAATAATGCTCGGGTGTCAGCCGGCGACGCTCCTCGGTGATCAGCATTTCGCCCTCGGCGATGCAGATCAATGCGTCATGGGCCGCGTAGTCGTCCGCCTTGGCAAAGTAGGGTTCGTTGGTGGCAACAAGAGGCACTTCGAGTTGGAAGGCGAGATCGACGAGCCCCTGCTCCGTCTGGCGCTCGGCCGGCGTGCCGTGCCGCTGGAGTTCGATGTAGAGGCGATCGCCGAACACCGCCTTGAGGCGCTCGATCTGCTCGGCGGCAAGGCTTCCCTGACCCGCCACCAGCGCGTCGTTGACGGGCCCCTCTGGGCCGCCGGTGAGGCAGATGAGGCCTGCCGCATGCGCACAGAGATAATCCCAGGTGACGTGGTGCTCGGCATTCTCCGGGCTGGAGAGATAGGCCCGCGAGGAGAGCTTCATCAGGTTCTGATACCCCTGCTCGTCCTTGGCGAGAAAGGCGAGAGACGGGATCCGGCGGAGGCCCCCTACATGCTTGAGGCCGCCCTCCTTCTGCTCCAGCAGGTCGACCCGCAAGGTGCAGCCGATGATCGGCTGGATGCCCTTTTCCCAGATCGCCTCCGAGAACTCGAGCGCACCGAAGAGGTTGCCGGTGTCGGTGATCGCCACCGCCGGCATCTTGGCGTCCTTCGCCAAGCCGGCGAGCGCCTTGATCTGGAGTGCCCCCTCGGACAGCGAATAGGCTGTGTGGGTGCGCAGGTGGACAAAGATGGGGCGGGACTCGGACATAGGGGGACATTAGCGCCTCCCGGGGTTCGGATGCACCCCTGTGACGGCCCTCATGAACAATCCTCTTGGTCGGCGGCACCCCGGCGAAGGCCGGGCCGATGGCATTCAGATTGATTTGTAACGATTGTTTTTGGCAAGAAATCGTCAGGCTACCCACCCAGCGGACATCAGGCGAAACCCGCCACGGCGCAGCCCAGACGCGCCCCGTTGCCGCCTCAGGAGACGATCATGCCGCGTTCGAGCCTTGCAATCCGGCTCATGCCCTCGGCCAGATCGAGGTTGTGGGTGGCAACCAGTGCCCCAAGGCCCTCGTCCTCGATCAGCCGCAGAAGCTCGTCATGGACGCGCGCGGCGGTTTCCGGGTCGAGGTTGCCGGTCGGCTCATCCGCCAGCAGAAGCAGCGGGCGATTCGCCAGAGCCCGGCAGATCGCCACCCGCTGCTGCTCGCCGCCCGACAGCTCCGTCGGACGGTGATCAATGCGAGGCTCCAGACCCATGCGGGTGAGAAGATCCCGCGCCCGGTCGGTTGCGGCGGCCCGCGTGGTGCCGGCGATGAGCTGCGGCATCATCACGTTCTCCAGTGCCGAAAACTCCGGCAGGAGATGATGGAACTGATAGACGAATCCGATGCCGATCCGGCGGATGCGCGTCCTCGCCTTGTCGTCCAGCGCCGAGCAGTTCTGACCGGCAATGAAAACCTCGCCGGCCGTGGGGGCCTCAAGCAGCCCGGCGATGTGCAGGAGTGAAGACTTGCCAGATCCGGACTGGCCAACAAGCGCCACGATCTCGCCGGCCCGGACGATGAGGTTGAGGTCCTTGAACACGTCAAGACGCCCCTTGCCCTCTGCGTAGGAGCGGGCGACGTTCTTCAACTCGAGGGCTGGCGTGATGGCGTTCATTCGTAGCGCAGCGCCTCGACCGGATCGAGCTTGGCGGCACGCCACGATGGATAGAGCGTCGCGGCGAAGGACAGGGCGAGCGACATCAGCACGATCAGCATCGTCTGGTAGGAGTCCATGCGGGCCGGAAGCTGCGCCAGATAGTAGAGTTCGGGGTTGAAGGGATCAACACCCGACACCCAGGAGATGAACTGCCGGATGCGCTCGGTGTTGAGGCAGATGAGCAGGCCGACGATGAAACCGCCCAGCGTGCCCGCCGTGCCGATCGCCGCCCCGGTGAGAAAGAACACGCGTTGGATGGTGCCGCGCGTTGCACCCATGGTGCGCAGGATGGCGATGTCACGACCCTTGTCCTTCACCAGCATGATGAGGCCGGAGATGATGTTGAGTGCCGCGACCAGAATGATCATGGTCAGCACCAGGAACATCACGTTGCGTTCCACCGCGAGCGCGTTGAAGAAGGTCGAGTTGCGGTCCTTCCAGGTGGAGGCCGCCATGCCCTCGCCTGCCGAGCCCATGATGGCGGGAAGGTAGTCTTCCACCCTGTCGGGGTCGTCGACCATCACCTCGATCTGGTTCACACCTTCATCGGTGAGGAAATAATCCTGCGCCTCGGCGAGCGGCATGTAGATGACGTTCTCGTCATAGTCCGACATGCCGACCTTGAAGATCGCAACCACCGGATAGTCCCGGATGCGCGGCGCGTTGCCGATCACCGTGTCGGGTCCGTCCGGTGAGATGATGGTGATGCGCGAGCCCAATCCCAGCTGGTGGCGCCACGCCATCCGCTCGCCGATGGCGACTCCGCCCGAAGCGTCGAAGCCCTTGAAGGAGGCCTTCTCGTCCGGGATGTTGTCCTTGTTGATGGCGGTGCGCAGATTGTCGTTGTTGAGGCTGGGCAGCTTCTGGATGTCGCCCTCCGAGATGCCTCGCACCAGAGCACCGGTGTTGTTGTGGAGGCTGGAGGCCATTGCCTGTCCCTCGACAAGTGGCACGGCGCGCACCACGCCGGGGATCTGCAACAGCCGCGCCGCGAGGTCCGGATAGTCGGCCACGGGCGACACGTCGGAATGATAGACGCTGACATGGCCCTGAAAGCCGAGGATCTTGTCGAGCAGTTCAGCCCGGAAGCCGTTGAGCACCGCCATCACCACAATCAGCGTTGCCACCCCCAGCAGGATGCCGAGGAAGGAGAACAGCGAGATGACGGAGATGAAACCTTCCCGGCGGCGCGCCCTGAGATAACGCCCGGCGAGCATCCACTCGAACGGTGCGAAGGGCTTGGTGTCGGGAAGGCTGTTGTCCATCAGCGCGCGAAGCGAGCCACGAGCTGGTCGAGCGCCACGTTCTCGCGCTCGCCGGTCTTGCGGTTCTTCACTTCGGCGATGCCGTCCTTGAGGCCGCGCGGGCCGATGATGACCTGCCAGGGCAGGCCGATCAGGTCCATCGTGCCGAACTTGGCGCCCGCGCGCTCGTCGCGGTCGTCGTAGAGCACGTCCACGCCCTTGGCCTCGAGCGCCTTGTAGATGTTCTCGCAGGCCGCATCGGTGTCAGCATCGCCGACCTTGAGGTTGATGAGGCCGACCTTGAAGGGCGCAACGGGCTCCGGCCAGATGATGCCGGCCTCGTCATGGCTTGCCTCGATGATGCCGCCAACGAGACGCGAGACACCGATGCCGTAGGAGCCTGACTGCACGGGAACCATCTTGCCATCCGGCCCCTGCACCACCGCGCCCAGCGGCTCAGAATACTTGGTGCCGAAGAAGAAGATGTGGCCCACCTCGATGCCGCGGCCGGTGACGCGCCGGTCCGCCGGCACGCGCTTCTCGTAATCGGCCTGGTCGTGCATCTCGGAGGTGGCGGCGTATTTCGAGGTGAAATCATCGACCACCCCGGCCACCGCCTCGACGTTGTCATAGTCGATCTCGAAGGCCTGCCAGTCCATGTCGTGGAAGGCACGGTCGAGGAACACCTCCGACTCACCCGTGTCGGCGAGGATGAGGAACTCATGGCTGTCCTTGCCGCCGATGGGGCCGGTCTCGGCGCGCATCGGCACGGCCTTCAGGCCCATGCGGGCGAAGGTCTTGAGATAGGACACGAACATCTTGTTGTACGAATGCTGGCCGGCTTCGCGCGTCAGATCGAAGGAGTAGGCATCCTTCATCAGGAACTCGCGGCCGCGCATCACGCCGAAGCGCGGGCGCACCTCGTCACGGAACTTCCACTGGATGTGATAAAGATTGCGCGGCAGCTCCTTGTAGGACTGAACACCCTGGCGGAAAATGTCGGTGATCATCTCCTCATTGGTGGGGCCGAACAGCATGTCGCGGTCATGCCGGTCCTTGATGCGCAGCATCTCCTTGCCATAGGCGTCATAGCGCCCGGACTTGCGCCACAGATCGGCGGGCTGGATCGTGGGCATCAGCACCTCGATGGCGCCGGCGCGGTTCTGCTCCTCACGCACGATCTGCTCGATCTTGCGCAGCACCCGGTAGCCGAGCGGCAACCAGGAATAGCTGCCCGCGGCTTCCTGCCTGATCATGCCGCAACGCAACATGAGCTTGTGAGAGACGATCTCCGCTTCCTTGGGATCATCGCGCAGAATGGGCATGAAATATTGGGAGAGACGCATGGGAATCCTAATTCGGAGGAGTTTGCGGCTCTTTTACGGGAAACGCCCCGGAACTCAAGCCAACGGCGCCGAATTCCGGGGGACAGCGGTGGCTGACCTTACCCGCGAACCGCTACCTTGGGTATCTGCCACAGCCCTGATCGGAGAACCTCGTGAATTGTGGCAAGCATGTGACATTTTTAACGTGACAAGCTGAAGTGTTGTGATAGCTTTTCTAACAATAAGAAAAGAAGACCACGGTGTTGCACTTTAGCGGTGACCCAGGTCTGGGGAGGTTGGTTTCCGGGCGCGCCATTTGGCAGACGCCCCGCCGGTCCGGTCACCGGTAGTAAAGGGACCATTTGAATAGGAAAAGGCGAGGCTTCGGCCTCGCCTTTTTCCGTCTGGCGGCTAGCATTCGAAGGCAATCATGGGCGGCAAACCTCAGCGGGAACCGGCGGGTCGGCGCGGTAAAGACGACCGCCCACCCGAATGGCCACCACATTCAGGCGCAGGCACCCTGTGTCCGCGGTGGAGGGCGAGGTGAGGTCCACCTTGCCGGTGGATCGCGTTCGTCCGGAACTCACGCCCCGCACCGGGTCCAACCACTGGGCAATGACAGTCGCACCGGCTGCGGGCCGGCCGCTGCCATCGACCACGGCCACGGTCGCCCTGCCCTTCACCCGCCCCCTGGCGCCCCGGGCGAGTTTCACCTCAATGCCTGACACATGCGGGCCAACTGCCGGCGGCGGCGCCGTGACAGTTATGGTCCGGCTGGCCGTTGCGATGAGGCCAGCATCATCCGTCACCTGCAGAATGACGCCGTAGGTGCCCGGCGTGCCGAAGGTCTTCGACACACTTGCGGCCGTCGGCTCCGTTCGCACCTCACCATTGCCGAAGTCCCAGCGATAACTGACGATCTGGCGGTCATCACTTGAAGCAGCCGGGTCGAAGGTCACCGCCAGCGGCGCGATGCCACTGCTCTGCGAGGCCGAGAAGGCGGCAACCGGCGGATCCTGTACCGTTTCAGGCTCCGTCACTGTGATGATCCGGCTTGCCGTGGCGGTGAGCCCGGCATCGTCCGTGACCTGCAGCGTGACAGTGTAGCTCCCCGGCGTGCTGAAGGTCTTCGACAAGCTCGCGGCAGTCGACTCCGTCCGCACCTCTCCATCGCCGAAGTTCCAAAGATAACTGACAATCTGGCCGTCATCATGCGAGGCAGCCGGATCGAAGCTCACCGCCAGCGGCGCGACGCCACTGCCCGGCGAGGCCGAGAAGGCGGCAACCGGCGGATCCTGCTCCATCTCGGCTTCCATGACCGTGACGGTCGTGCTTGTCGTGGCACTGAGGCCGACATCATCCGTCACTTCCAGGATCACAGTGTAGGTACCCGGCGTCCCGAAGGTCTTCGATACGCTTGCGGCACTCGTCATTGTCCGCGTGTCGCCATCGCCGAAGTCCCAGCGGTAGCTGACGATCTGCACGTCATCACTTGAAGCAGCCGGATTGAAGGTGACGGCCAGCGGCGCCACGCCACTTGAATGAGACGGTGTGAAGGATGCCACCGGCGCAACATTCGCGGGCGCATTCACCGTGATGGTCCGGCTGGCCGTGGCGGTGAGGCCCGCATTGTCCGTGACCTGCAGGCTGACAATGTAGCTCCCTGGCGTGTTGAAAGTCTTCGACACGCTGGCGGCCGTGCCGGTCGTCCGAATATCGCCGCCGCCGAAGTCCCAGCGGTAGCTGGCGATCTGCACGTCATCACTTGACGCAGCCGGATCGAAGGTGACGGCCAGCGGCGCGACGCCACTTGAATGAGACGATGTGAAGGATGCCACCGGCGCAACCGGAGCGGTGACCACGATGGTCACGTTCGCTGTGGCGGTGCGTCCGGTGCCGTCGATGATCTGCAAGCTCACGGGATAGGTGCCAGCTGTAGTGTAGGTCTTCGATTCGACCGCGGGCGATGTGTTCACGCGGGTCGTGCCATCGCCAAAGCTCCACGCATAGGACGTGATGCCGTCATCGCTCGTCGAACCGGACGGGTTGAATGCGACAGCAAGCGGGGCCGGGCCGGTCAAAACATTGGCCGTGACGTTGGCCCAGGGCGGGGCCGCCCCGGGATTGATGGAGCGTGTGGTTGTGGCGGAGAGACCACTGTCGTCAGTCACCGTGAGGCTTACCGTATACAAAATGCCGGCGCTGCCGGGCGGATATATCTTCTGCACCGGACCGGGCGTCGCCTCCTCACGCGAGGTACCATCGCCGAAGTCCCAGCGATAGAGCATGATCCTGCCGTCATCGCCCGAGCGCGCGGCGTCAAAAGTCAAGGTCATGGCACTGGGGCCAATGACCCGCGACACATCCATGACAGCACTCGGCGGTGCATTCGAAGGCGTGGCGAAGCTGCCGGCCAGTTCATAGGCGCCAACGCTCCCATAATTCGAATAGCCGGTGAGCAGCGGATCGCCCTCGCCGCCACCCTTCACCTCGAGAAAATAGCGGCCGGGCGCGCCGACCGAAACGTTGATTGCGGCGCCCAGATTCTGGATTGGCTTGTTCACCTGCACGACGTTGCCGGCGGAATTCCGAAGCGTCAGTTCAAGGTCGGCATTGGGGCCAAGCGGTGCGGGTTCCACCGTGATATCAAGAACGCCCGCCCCCGCATCGAGATAGAACACATCCGTATCGTCTGCTGATGCAATCACGCCGCCGAAGGACGCGGCACTGCGGCCAGCGCTGCTCGTCACCGGCAGCCAGCTCGCCGTGCCCGTGGTGTTGCCCGCCTCATCGGCTCTCAGGGACAGACCCGCACCTTGCATGACGATGAAGTCATCCTGCGGAGGAACGGCACCCTCGCCACAGATCCCGGGATTGGCATACTCACCCTTGTCGAACTGTCGAAGCGGACGTTCAGACAATTCACCCATGATGGGCGCCCACCCATTTACCTCGCTGTCGCCTTGCCCTGCATATGGCTCGCCGTTGCAACCCTGGACGTCGGTTCTGAGGCCCAGCGTGATGCCCACTTCCCGCGTCGCGGAATCTGCGAGGGTCCGTGCATTGATTACGTCCGTCGTGTAAAACACGAGGGACGGCTTCATGCTGTCGGCACCCGGACTGTTGGCAGAGAACGCGCCCGGCATGCCGAAGCCCGCACTGCCGGGTATATTCCAACTCTCCATAAGCAGGGCGAACAGCACGTCCATGCCATAGACCTGATCTTCAGCGCTCGCGCGGCTGATGCGCTCAAGGGCTGGCTGCTCGGTGGTGACGTCGACGTCAAAAGGCGCAAAGTCCTCCGCGACGCGTTGCCAGATCTTCTGCACCAGACGCCGCTCCGCATCCGAGAAGGCCGGGTCGGCATCGATGCTGAAGGGCGCAACGTCGATGCTCATCTCATCCGAATCGAGAAGTGGCGGGAGGAAATGCTCATCCGCGGACAAGGTTGCACCCTGGAAGTTCAGGAAGATCGTCTTGAGCGCATCGGGCTTGCTGTGAAGCTGGAAGGTTTGGCCAAGCGGCAAGGCATCGAGGCTGTTCGACGACATTGCAAATGTAGCCGCTGCCGAACGCGTGGCTGCCGCCCTCCGCGGACCTGCCGAAAGATGGATGAGACGGCCCGTGCCGCTGAGCCGCAGGCCGCTGTCGCCGAGCAGCTGGTTGCGCAACTGCTCCGCCGTCATCCCGTAATAGTCGGCGACCGCAGGCAAGTTGCCGCCAAGCGCCGCGATCGCTTGCGCACCGGAGGCCCCCGGCGTGGCTACCGTAATGCTGGGGAAGACCTTGTCACTCGCAGCACGCGCCAGGGGCACGCCCGAGAACAACACCATGCACAGCACTGCGACGAGGCTGACCGCTACACGAAGGCTGAACACCACCGCAAATTCTCCACCACGGCCAAGCGCCATGTCGGATGACGCAAACAGCCATTACAGCAAGTAGAGGTTGTTGTATCAGCGAGCAGCCTTCGGTGCAACGCAGAGCCGCCGAAAATGTCGGAATTCTTATAAGATTGCTTAATGTTACAGAAAACAGGACCGAGATCAGTCGGTTGTAATCGCTTTCACGAACGGCAAGTCGTCGATGCCGATCCAGTGATAGGTAATCTGACCCCAAATGAAGGCGAAGACGATGGCTGAGAGCACGGTGGTGGCGATGATCTTGCGCAGCAGCATCGGCTTCACCGGCGCCCCGTGCTCGTTGCCCTGTTCCACGGCCTCGCCTGCCTCGTGGGCGTTCTTCACGCCGAAGGGCAGGACCACGAACAGGCAGACCCACCAGGTGATGAAATAGATGGCGACGGCGCTGCCGAACTTCATGCCTGCTCCAGTTCGACGAGTGTACCGCAGAAATCCTTGGGATGGAGGAACAGCACCGGCTTGCCGTGGGCGCCGGTCTTGGGGTTGCCGTCGCCCAGCACGCGCGCACCCTCGGCCTTCAGATGGTCTCGCGCGGCCAGGATGTCAGCCACCTCGTAGCAGACGTGGTGGATGCCGCCCGCCGGGTTCTTCTCGAGAAAGGCCTTGATCGGCGAGGCCTCGCCCAGAGGCTCCAGCAGCTCGATCTTGGTGTTGGGAAGTTCGACGAAGACCACCGTCACACCATGGGCGGGCTCGGCCTGCGGGGCGGAGACCTTGGCACCCAGCATGGCGCTGTATACCTGGGTTCCCTTGGCGAGATCCGGCACCGCGATGGCCACATGGTTGAGACGTCCGAGCATGGTCTGATCCTCCTGTCGGGCCGGGTTTTAGGGGTGAGTCCGCCCGGGCTCAATGCGGCGTTTCAGCCAGTGTCCGGATGATCCAGTCCTGTTGCTCGGGAAAGGTGACGCCACGCGGCTCGAACAGGTGCCGGTCGAGGAAGAAGGCGGCAAGCTTCAGCCCCTCGATGATGTCCCCTGCTGGGGCCGCGGCCCCGCCCTCGCGGAGGAAAGCGGGAAGACCGAAGAGCCGGTCACGGAACGGCTCGCCCGCCGCGGCCGAAACGGCCTTGCCGCTCTTGGGCGACACGTAGACGAGCCCGTCGCGCGCACCCGTGGCGGCACATTTGGAGAGATCGAGGCCGAAGCCCAGCTCATCCAGCAACCCCAATTCCCAGCGCACCAGAAGGGCCGGCCACACCGCGTCATTGTCGATGGCATCGAGCACGATGCGCAGCGCCTCGTAGACGCGCGGGTGGGGTTCGCGCTCCGGCAGCAGTTGCGACAGGGCTGACAGTGTCGCGAGGCCCGCGAGGCGGAACGGCTCCTCCATGATGGCGCCGGCCTTGAGGTCAAGCGGTTCGAGCACGAAAGTGCCGAGCTGTTCCTCGAGCCGTGCGCGCCAAACGGCCTGGACGGTATTGCCTGCCTGCAGAACCGGCCGCTGCTGCTTGGAGCGGCCGCCGCGCACCAGGCCCATGACCCGGCCATGCCCGGCCGTGAGGATTTCGGCAATCGCACTGGTTTCGCCGTGGCGGCGGACCGACAGGATCACGCCCTCGTCGCGCCACTCCATGGATCAGACGTCGAGGCCCATGTTGCGCAGGCGTTCCTTGTCCTCGGCCCAGTTCTCACGCACCTTCACGAAGAGGAAGAGGTGAACCTTGCGGCCGAACTGCGCCTCCATTTCCTTGCGGGCCATCTGGCCCAGCAGCTTGATGGTCTGCCCGCCCTTGCCGAGCACGATGGCCTTCTGGCTGTCGCGCTGGACGAAGATGATCTGGCCGATCTTGACGGACCCGTCCTTCATCTCCTCCCAGGTCTCGGTCTCGACGGTGGAGGAATAGGGAAGCTCCTCGTGCAGGCGCTCATAGATGACCTCGCGGGTCATTTCGGCGGCCATGAAGCGCAGCTGAACGTCGGCCACCTGGTCAGCCGGGTAGAGCCACGGGCTCTCCGGCATCTTGGATGCCAGATATCTCAGGAGATCCTGCGTGCCTGAGCCGTTGAGCGCGCTGACCATGAAGGTCTGCTCGAAGGGATAGGCAGCGTTGAACGCGGCAGCAACTTCCATGAGCCGCTCACGCGACATCAGGTCGATCTTGTTGATGACGAGGACCGCCTTGGTCTTGGTGTGCGAAAGATGCGCGATGATTTCCTTCGCCTCCTCGGTGAGGCCCGGCCGGCCGTCCACCAGCAACACCACGGCATCGGCGTCACCCGCCCCGCCCCAGGCGTTGCTTACCATTGCGCGGTCGAGCGTGCGCTTCGGCTTGAAGATACCGGGCGTGTCGACCAGCACGATCTGGGCATTGCCTTCCATGGCGATGGCGCGGATGCGCGCCCGCGTCGTCTGCACCTTGTGGCTGACGATCGACACCTTGGAGCCGGTGAGCTGGTTGACCAGCGTCGACTTGCCGGCATTGGGCGCCCCGATGATGGCGCAGAAACCGGCACGCGTCGGGCCCTCAGGCATCTTCTGATCTTCGCTCATGGCCTGATCCCTTCACGTTTCAGGAATTGTTCGGCGGCATCCATCTCGGCGGCGCGCTTGGCTTTGGCAGTGCCCTCGGCGGGCGGCCTGTCCTTAACCTCGACGGATACCACGAAAACCGGCTCGTGTTCCGGGCCTTCGCGGCTGATGATCCTGTAGGCAGGGATCGGCAGGGCGCGGGCCAGCGCCCATTCCTGCAGGAAGGTCTTGGGGTCCTTCGCAGCGAGCTTCGGCGCCTTGAGCTGCGCGTCCCAGCAGCGCAACACGAAGGCGCGGGCCTCCTCGAGGCCGGAATCGAGATAGATGGCGGCAACGAGGGCTTCCATCGCATCCCCCAGAACCGTGCGGTTCAGGTTCATGCCCTTGGCACGCTCACCGGAGCCGATGATCACCAAATCCGAAAGACCGATTGTGTCGCCTGCTTCCGCGCAGGCCTCGGAGCGCACGAGGCTGCTCAGCACGTGGGTGAGCTGACCTTCCTCGTCACCCGGGTGGGCGCGGAACAGATGCTCGGCGATCAGCAGCCCCAGCACCCGGTCGCCGAGGAATTCCAGGCGCTGGTAGTCACCCTTGTGCTTCTGGGTGGAACCGTGGGTGAGCGCCTCGGTCAGGAGTGCATGGTTCCTGAAGCGATAGCCGAGCCGCTCCGTGATCTCGTCCAGGCGGGCCGGGCTGAGGCTGGTCAAGGTCTCAGATCAGCGTGAAGAAGCGGTTCCAGCGAATGGCGAAGGGCCACTCCCACACTTCCCACAGGCTGGCATCAGGCGATACGGAGAAGAAGATGATGTCGGCACGGCCGACGAAATTCTCCAGCGGCACGTAGCCCACGCGCGGGTAGCGCGAGTCCTGCGAATTGTCGCGGTTGTCACCCATCATGAAGAAGTGCCCGGCCGGCACGACGTATTCGTCGGTGTTGTCGGCATCGCCCATGACATCCGTGTCCAGCACGCGGTATTGGACGCCGTTGGGCAGGGTTTCGAGGTATTGCGCAACGGGAGACTGGAGGCCCGACTCCGTGGGGTCGACATAATCCTCGAGCCGCTCCTTCTTGACCGCCTGCCCGTTGATGTAGAGCACCCCGTCGCGCATCTGGATTCGGTCGCCCGGCAGGCCGATCACCCGCTTGATGTAGTCGATGTTCGTGTCGCTTGGCAGCTTGAACACGGCGACATCGCCACGGGTCGGTTCATCCGCCAGCACGATGCGGCCGGGGAAGTCGAGGTTGCAGCAGGACACGATCTCGTGGCCGAACAGGCCCAGCGAGAAATTGAAGGAATAGCGGCCGTAGCCGTAGGACAGCTTCGAGACGAACAGATAGTCGCCCACCTTCAGCGTCGGGTACATCGAGGCCGAGGGAATGTTGAAGGGCTGATACAGGAAGGTGCGGACCACGAAGGCGATCAGCAGCGCCTGGATGATGACTTTGACGGTTTCCCACAAACCGTCTTCTGACTTGCGCCGCGTTTCCTGTGCCGCCGCCATCTCGTGGTCTTTCTTATGCATTTTGCCTAGCCGCCAATCGCCGGGCCCTGAGAATCCCGGCTATAAACCGTTTCGCCGGAGCGATGCAACGCAGGCGCACTCAAGCATGCCCACTGTTGCCAAATAGTGACAGTGAGACGGTGTTTCCAGACCCCGTCTCCCATTCTGCCGACAGGAAAGGGCACTAGACGGGCAGCGCTTCGATCATCACCACGGCGTGGGCGTAGGGGAAGTCATCGGTGATGGTGAGGTGAATGCGCGTCTTGTGGCCGGGCGGCACCAGGCTGTCGAGCTGGGCCCTGGCCCCTCCCGTCAGGACCATCGTGGGCTTGCCTGAGGGTTCGTTCACCACCCCCATGTCCTTCCAGAACACGCCGTTGCGAAAGCCCGTTCCCAGCGCCTTGGAGCAGGCCTCCTTGGCGGCGAAGCGCTTGGCGTAGGAGGCCGCGCGCTGGGCCCGCTTCTCGGACTTGGCAATCTCCACGTCGGTAAAGATGCGATCGATGAAGCGCGGCCCGAAACGGGTGAGCGTTTCCTCAATCCGCCGGATGTCGATCACATCGTTGCCGAGACCCAGGATCATTTGAGGCCGCGGCTCCCGGGCTTGATGGCGGGACTGCCGGCCAGTTCCGGCGGCAGCTGGTCGGCGGCATAGGTCGGGATGTCGAGGCGGGTGAGGGCCGCCAGCGGCACGCCGATGTCGGCCTTGCCGCCCGAACGGTCGATCAGGCAGGCAGCGCCCACGGTGATGCCGCCCTCGGCGTTGATCCCCTCGATGCACTCGCGCGAGGAGAGGCCCGTGGTGACGATGTCCTCAACCATGACGACGCGGGCGCCCTTCTCGATGTTGAAGCCGCGGCGGAGCGTGAGCTTGCCGTCCACGCGCTCGAAGAAGATCGACGGCACGCCCAGCTGGCGCCCCATTTCGTAGCCCACCACCACGCCGCCCATGGCGGGAGAGGCCACGAGGTCGATGTGGCCACTGACCATGGATCGCACCTGCTCGGCCAGCACGGCGCAGAGCCGTGCGGCGCGCTGCGGATCCATCAGCACGCGGGCGCACTGCAGGTAGCGGCTGGAATGGAGGCCGGATGAAAGGATGAAATGCCCCTCCAGCAAAGCGCCGGCGGCGCGGAATTCGTTCAGAACCTCGTCTTGCGTCATCGTCCTATCCTGTCTTGCGGCTCACGTCGCTGACGGATGGTTTGCCGCGCAGCGAAGTCATGATTTCGTTGAGATGCTTGAGGTCATGGACCTCCAGCGTGATGTCGACGTCGTAGAAATCGCGCGCGCCCTCGCGGGCCACCATCATCAGCGCGTCGATGTTGCCGCCAAGGTCGCTGATCGACTGCGTGACCTGCGCCAGCGAACCCACCTCGTTGAGGATGGTAACGGTGAGGCGCGCCGGGAACCGCTGATCCTCGGCACCGGTGTCCCAGGCGAGGTCGACCCAACGTTCGGGCTGGTTGTCGAACTGCTCCAGCGCCTTGGCGAAGATCGGGTAGATGGTGATCCCCTCCCCCGGCGTGAGGATGCCGACGATGCGCTCGCCCGGCACGGCACCCGTCTCGGGCGAGATCTTGAGCGCGGTGGTGCGGGCCACGCCGCGCACCGGCACGGAGAGGTCCGGGTCGGACTTCTTCGAGGGTGACTTGCGGCGCAGTTCCTTGAGCTTGGTATCGTCGATGGTGTGGCCCATCGCCTTCAGCATGTCGACGGCGGAAAGCTCGCCGCGGCCGATGGCCGCCAGCGCGTCATCGACCTCCTTGTGGCCAACGCGCGGAATGGCCGCCGTCACTTCCTTGGCGACATAGGTCTTGCCGATCTTGGCCAGCATCTTCTGCACGATCTCGTGGCCGAGGCCGGCAAACTGCTTGCGCGCTGCCGCCCGCGTGGCGCGGCGGATGGCGGCGCGCGCCTTGCCGGTAACAGCGAGGCCTTCCCAGGCAGCGGGCGGCGTCTGCGCCTCGGATCGGATGATTTCCACTTCATCGCCGTTCTGCAATTCGGTGACGAGCGGTGCATGGCTGCCATTGACCTTGGCGCCCACGCAGCTGTCACCCACCGAGGTGTGCACCGCATAGGCAAAATCGATGGGCGTGGCACCCTTGGGCAGCGCGATGAGCTTGCCCTTGGGCGTGAAGCAGAACACCTGGTCGTGAAACAGCTCGAGCTTGGTGTGCTCGAGGAATTCGCGCGGTGACTCGCCCTCCTGCAGCATCTCCACGAGATGGCGCAGCCAGCGATAGGCGTTGGATTCGGCAGCGGGCGCGCGGAAACCGTCGAGCGCCTCCTTGGCGTCGGGCGCATCCTTGTAGATGTTGTGGGCGGCCACACCGCGCTCGGCGATTTCGTGCATCAACCGCGTGCGGATCTGCATCTCGACGCGCATGTGGTGCGGGCCGATCACGGTGGTGTGGATCGAGCGGTAGTCGTTCTGCTTCGGGGTCGAGATGTAGTCCTTGAAGCGGCCGGGCACCCCGCGGTAGGTGCGGTGGATGATGCCGAGCGCGCGGTAGCACTGGTCGACCGTGCCGACGATGACGCGAAAGCCGAAGATGTCCGACAGCTGGCCCAGCGACAGGAGCTTGCGCTCCATCTTGCGGAAGATCGAGTATGGCCGCTTCTCGCGCCCGTAGACGTCAGCCTTGATGCCGTTCTCGACCAGCTTCTGGGTCAGTTCCTGCTCGATGGACCTGAGCACCCCGCCCGATTCCGCATGGAGCTTGGCGAGGCGATCGGTGATGATGGTGTAGGCATCGGGGTTCAGCACCTTGAAGGCGATGTCCTCCAACTCGTCGCGCACCGCCTGCATGCCCATGCGGCCGGCGAGCGGCGCATAGATGTCCATCGTCTCCTGGGCGATGCGCACGCGCTTTTCCGGCTTCACATGCTCCAGCGTGCGCATGTTGTGAAGGCGGTCGGCGAGTTTCACCAGCAGCACCCGCACGTCCTTCGACATGGCCAGCAGCAGCTTCCGCAGGTTTTCGGCCTGGGCGGCTTCCTTGGTGACGAGGTCGAGCTTGGCGATCTTGGTCAGGCCATCAACGAGCGAGGCGATCTCGGGGCCGAATTTTTCCTCGATTTCCTGCTGGGTGGCTTCGGTGTCCTCCACCGTATCGTGCAGCAGGGCAGCGGCGATGGTGGCCGAGTCGAGCTTCATCTCGGTCAGGATGGCGGCGACTTCCAGGGGGTGGTTGAAATAGGCCTCCCCCGAGGCCCGCTTCTGGTTGCCATGCGCCTTCATGGCGTAGACGTAGGCGCGGTTGAGGAGGTCCTCATCCGCATCGGGGTCGTACTTGGTGACCCGCTCGACAAGCTCGTACTGACGCATCATGCAGATGATCTTAGCGTGGTTTAATCGTTTGGCGAGCGTGGTTTGGCCAACGCGCCACTTTCGCGCAGCGCCAACGGAAAAGGCCGGACCCTGGGGCCCGGCCTTCAAACACGATCAAGCGGCGTATCAGTAGCCGTTGCGCTGGCTGCCGGGGCTTTCCGCCGGGGGCATGCCCTCGAGACCGCGCAGCATGTCCTCTTCGGTCATGCGCTCCATCTCGACCGAATCCTCGTCGGCGGCATCGTTGACGATGGTCATGTCGCCTGACTGCTGGATGAGCGGCACCTCGGTGGCCTCCGGCTCGTCGACCTCGACATGCTTCTGCATGGAGTGGATGTACTCCTCGCGCAGGTCTTCGGGAACGATGGTCTCGTCGGCGATCTCGCGCAGCGCAACGACAGGGTTCTTGTCATTGTCGCGGTCGATGGTGATGGGCGCACCCTGCGAAATCAGGCGGGCGCGATGGGCAGCCAGCAACACGAGTTCAAAGCGGTTGGGGAGCTTGTCGATGCAGTCTTCAACGGTGACGCGCGCCATGGGGCTCGTGCACTCCTTGTGAATGGACGGGAATTACGAGCTCTTAGGAGGGTTTTGCGGCCAAATCAAGCCCACGCTTGACGAGGCCGGCAAACACGCTGTGAACTGACCGGACATGACCGAACTGAGCGAGCGCCCCAACACCATTCCCTGGCCGCCCCTGCTGTTCGCCGGTGCAGCCCTTTTCGCGCTGGGGTTGCAGGCCCTGCTGCCCCTGCCGTGGCCGGGCGGCGCCTGGGCGGCGGTGCTCGCCATGGCGGGGCTGTTCCTCGGCGCGGCCGGACTGGCGCTGGACCTCGCCACCATGCTGGCCTTCAGGCGCCACCACACCACGGTGCTGCCACACCGCGGCGCCACCCGGCTCATCACCGACGGTCCGTTCCGCTTCTCCCGCAACCCGATTTACGTCGGCAACACCCTGCTGGTGGCCGGGGCGGGGCTGGTGTTCGGGGTCGCCTGGCTGATCCCGGCGGCACTGGCGGGTGCCCTGGCAACCCAGAAACTGGCGATCGAGCGGGAGGAAGAACACCTCGCCCGGCGCTTCGGTGCGGATTGGGCCGGCTACGCCGCCCGCACCCCGCGCTGGCTGTTCTGACGCGCAGCCTTGCGGCGATGGACCGCGTCCCTGCCCGGCCCTAGTATTCCACCGCAAAGCCGGAGCCCCGCCCCTCAATGCCGATCACCCGCAGGATGTGTCTCGCTCTCGGCAGCGCCATGGTGCTGGCGGGGCCTGCCAACGCCGCACCCGTAGCGGCGCTCTACCAGGCCCGCACCATCGTCACGGGCCGCCGGGCCGAAACGCGTATTCCCGGCATGGCGCGGTGCCTCGCACAGGTGCTGGTGAGAGCCTCCGGCGATCCGCGCCTGGCTGAGCACCCGGCCCTTGCCGAACTGACCCGCACACCGGAAGCGGCGGTGACCAATATTTCCTACCGCGACCTCTATGCCTTCCGCCCGATCCGTGACGAACAGGGCACGCGCGACCGGCCCTATGAGATGACGGTGGAATACCGCCCCGCCAGGATCGATGCGATGCTTGCGCAAATGGGTTCCCGGCCATGGCTGGGCGATCGGCCGCGGCTGGTCGTCTTCCTCGCCGTCCATCACATCGGCTCGACCTTCATGCTGAGCTCCATGGCCGACCAGGGCGACCTCATGCGCCAGTCCTTTCAGGACGCTGCGTCGGCTGCGGCGCTGGAGGTAGTGATCCCCTCCCCCGCGACGATCGCCAGCGCGGGCCTGACGGTGGACGGCACGCCGGACCTTTCGGCGCTGCTGGCCTTCGTCGACCGCAAGGTGGGCCAGCTCCCGCTTGCCGGCAAGCTCGACTGGAGCAAGGAACTGCTGGCATGGAAGGCGCAATGGCGGCTGACGGCGGAAGGCCGCGAACACCGCTGGGGCACCGCCGGCGTCAACTTCGATGCCGCCTTCCGCAACGGCGTGGGCGGCGCGGCACAGCTGCTCTCGGGCAACGGCGCGCCCGCCTAGGAAAAAGCGCAAGGGCCGCGCCCGGAGACGCGGCCCTGCAGGCCGGAACTGACCCGGCCATGTTTCAGCCAGCGGGCACCCAGTACATCCGTGGTGTGCCAAACCGTCCGAGGTGATGTCTCTTGCCCGCCCTGGGCTGTGCGAAACTGGCCAGCGCGTGGCAAACCCGGCACAGATGCCCAGTGCCTGCGGATGAGCGTTTCGATTTCCGCCAGTGGCGCCCCGGCGCGGCGCGGTGTAGACAGCCAACCAGCCAGCGGGCGTGGCGGAACGGTAGACGCAGCGGACTTAAAATCCGCTTTTCGCAAGGAAGTGTGGGTTCGATTCCCACCGCCCGCACCATTTTATCGTTTGTTTTCAATCTCTTATGAATATCTTCATCCATGACAACATTTTTGATTGTATGAAGCAATAGCCTTTCATACTCTACATACATGGCAAGCCGAACCACACCATTCGATATCCAAACGATCCCTGGGTACCCCGATTCCCTTCAAATCTATCGGATCCCTGCCTCCAGTTCGTGGCAGGTGCGGATGTTCGTGGATCGCAAATATGTGCGTAGGAGCACTGGCACTAGCGACAGAAGGGAAGCCGTCGAGTTCGCCAAATCGCTGTTCGACACAATCAGAATAAATCAACGACTGGATATCAGCGTCCATACCGACACCTTCCATGCCTGTGCCCAGCATCTGATTCGCCAGCAGGATACTCTCGTGGCAACTGGTCAACGGGGGGAGCGGATCAACACCGAAGACAGCAAAAAGCTGAAGGCTGATATTCTGCCCTTCTTTGGAGCCAAAGGCGTCGCTGCCATCACTTCGTCGATGATTGATGAGTACATAGCCGAATTGGGAAAACGAAAGAAACTCTCCCCTTCCACGCTATCAAAGCATCTCATCGTCATCAGAAAAGTTCTAAAAGAAGCACTCAAACGGGGCTACCTAAAGTCCATCCCACCGTTTCCAGCCATCAGGAAGAAAGACACCCCAAGACCCTACTTTACTATCGACGAATACAGAAAACTTAGAAAGGTCACGAGGCTCCTATCCGCTGAAATCATAAGTGTAAGCGGACATGTGGTTACTGAAGAAATCTACGACCTGATCGTGTTTGGAATGAATGTATTCATCAGACCGAGCGACATCAAACTCCTCCGCCATCGAGATATCGAGGTCGTTAGAGACAGGCGAAACGACAAAACTGTTGAATACCTTTCAATAATGGCACCGAACTCGAAAACTGTAATCAGAGAGAGTTTGACCATGCCTACAGCGGCGATGGTCTATCAACGAATAAAATCGCGACAAACAGCACAGGGGTACGGCAAGTCCGACGACTTCGTCTTCTACCCATATCTACCCGATCGAGCTTATGCGCTAACGATAATGAGGAAGCAGTTTGAATTCGCCCTAAAAAGAGCAGAACTTCGCAAAGATAGGCTGGGTCGCAATCGAACACTCTACAGCCTAAGACATTCAGCGCTGATGTATCGTTTCCTGCTTGGCAAAAATATCGATATATTTACCCTTGCCAGAAACGCCTTGACCAGCGTTTCGCAACTTGAGCGTTTCTACCTTTCCCACGCAGCCAGCAGAGATAAAATTGAGAATCTTCATTCGTTCAGATGAAGGACTTGAAAGTCCGCGTCAGAACCTGAGTATTGAACACGGATGACGAAAACAAACCACTATTGGCAGCAACCAGACTGGGACTGCCTATCACCTCGCCGCAAGTACCCGTGGTTTATTTCAGCACCAAGTGACTATCAGGACATTCTTTCCACCTATGACTGCCTGATAGACGACCCCGACTCCAAAATCGAATTGAAGCAAGTCCCGCTCAAACCCGATGCTGAACAACCCGACTGAAACATCATTCCAATAGCGGTATGAACCGCCCCGGGATTGCCGGAGGCTCTAACTCCTGAGAGGATAGAGCCTATGACAAGCAAGACGACGAACAAGTTTTCCCCT
>CAMDBX010000049.1 GCA_945889445.1 Rhizobium sp. Q54 | reverse complement strand
GCCTCCGGGAAGCCGGTAAACCATTCAAAGTCGCTCTCGTCGCAGCCATGCACAAGTTCCTCACCATCCTCAATGCCATCATGCGCGACAACTCGGAGTTCCGTCATAGCCATTGAAAATCGACAGTTGCTTGTCCCGGCGATCCTTTTCGGCGGCCGCAAAGAGGATGCCCGGGTCAAGCCCGGGCAAGGTGAGTGTTGAATTCGATGGCCACCAAAAATGCATGGCCGGGATAAGCCCGGCCATGATGAACTCACAGTGCGAGCATTGACCTCATGCCGCCGCGGCCATTTCCGCGCGCAGCTGCTGGCGCAGCATGTCGATGGGAACCAGGTTCGGCCCCTTCTTCACGTGCCAGAAGGTCCATCCATTGCAGGCTTCCGCCCCCTGCACATGGGCCCCGATCTTGTGGATCGAGCCCGAGGCATCCTTGATGGCGATGGAACCGTCCGCACGCACCCGCGCGGCCACCCGCGTCGAGGGGTCGAACAGCATGTCACCGGCCTTGACCAGGCCACGCTCGATCAGCGAGCCGAAGGGAATGCGCGGTTCGGCGCGCTTGCTGGTTGTTACCTGCAAGGCTTCTGGCGGAAGCCGCTTCGTCGCGTCGATGCGGGCAAGCGCCGCCTCGGCATAATCTTCCTCGCGCTCGATGCCGATGAAGTGGCGGCCCAGCGCCTTGGCTGCGGCACCCGTCGTGCCGGTGCCGAAGAACGGGTCCAGCACCACGTCGCCGGGCTTCGTCGTGGACAGCAGCACCCGGTGCAGAAGCGCCTCGGGCTTCTGTGTGGGATGCAGCTTGTCGCCATCGGCATTCTTCAGGCGCTCGGCGCCGGTGCACAGCGACAGCGTCCAGTCGGAGCGCATCTGCAAATCGTCGTTGAACACCTTCATGGCTTCATAATTGAAAGTGTACTTGGCGCTGGCATCGCGCGAGGCCCAGATCAGCGTCTCATGCGCATTGGTGAAACGCCGCCCGCGGAAGTTCGGCATCGGGTTGGTCTTGCGCCACACCACGTCGTTCAGGATCCAGAAGCCCATGTCCTGCAGGATCGTGCCGACGCGGAAGATGTTGTGATAGGAGCCGATCACCCACAGCGCGCCATCGGGCTTCAGCACGCGGCGGCATTCCGCCAGCCAGCCCTTGGTGAAGCGGTCATAGGCCTCGAAGCTCTCGAACTGGTCCCAGTGGTCATCCACCGCGTCGACCTTGCTCTGGTCGGGCCGGGTGAGGTTGCCGGAAAGCTGCAGGTTATAGGGCGGATCGGCGAACACGAGATCGACCGAACCCGACGGAACCTTCTTCAACTCGGTGATGCAGTCACCGACCAGGATCCGATCCTGCAATGGCCGTATATCCGGCCGGGTCTGATAACCCATTCCACACCCCTCAACGCAAACGCAACTGACTCACGAATCGGCACCATGAATCGTGCGGAGTCGGGTGTGAATCGAATTCGCGGGAAGTGGTTAACGCGCGGCCAGAAGGGCGGCGATGGGCGCAAAGCTCGTTCGGTGCAGCGGTGTCACCCCATGGCGGCGCAAGGCTTCCTGGTGCAGCGCCGTGCCATAGCCCTTGTGCCGGGCGAAACCATAGCCGGGGTAGGCCTGATCATGGCCCACCATGATGCGGTCGCGCGTCACCTTGGCGATGATCGACGCAGCGGCAATCGACAGCGACTTGGCATCGCCCTCCACGATGGTCTGCACCGGGCAGGGCAGTGCGGGCGCGCGGTTGCCGTCGACGAGGGCCAGCGCCACGCCCTCGATCTGGTCGAGCGCCTGCGCCATGGCCCACAGCGTGGCCTGCAGGATGTTGTCACGGTCGATGCGGTCAACCTCGGCAATGCCGATGCCCACCCGGGCAGACGCCATGATGGGTTCGAACAGCGCCTCGCGCCGCGCTTCGGAGAGTGTCTTGGAATCGTTCAACCCGTGGGGAATGCATTTTGGGTCTAGCACCACGGCGGCAGCCACCACGGGACCGGCCCACGGACCGCGCCCGGCCTCGTCGATGCCGCACACCAGCTTGGCGCCCTTGCGCATCGCCTTGCGTTCGATGCTGAAGTCCGGTCCGTTTCCGCCCATGCCGATGTTAGAGCATGAACCCGCTGCGGCATCAATTTGACGCAGAAAGCCCCTCCCTTTTGCGGGGAGGGGCTGGGGTCGGCGCCGGAATGGGCGCGAGATCCTTGGCCTCAGCGGTGGCCGGGTCTTTCGTTGCCGTGGCGGGTGTGGCCAGCCGGGTCGTCCGCGCCATGCTTGGCAAAGGCCGCGCCGCCGGGAATGGCAGCCGCAGCCATGGCGGAGATCAGGGCGGCGATGAGAATCTTCTTCATGTTTGCTCCTGTGCGTACGCGGTGAATTCCGTGACTGAAAGGTCTGCGCCGCGTTCGGTGAGCTCGTCCGCGATGATAAATAAAAAATATGAGTAATCAGCAAGGATCGTTTTTCACTACTGAAACACAGTCCGGTGTCGTGGCTTTGGTGCAAGAGTTTGTGAGAAAATCATAAGAACGATCGAATAATGTTCAGTTCTGAAGACATTCATGTTCTGTCACAGGCAGCTTTCGCTGCTGGGCTTAGTGGGCTCCAAGTGTAATGAGAGTATAAGTCCTGTGTTGCTTGGTATGACCCAGCGGGCTTTTCAGACCTGTGGCCCGCTGGCGTTTCCAGTGGCTGCGCCGGGGTGCATGCGGCGCGCGGCTCATCCCTACAGCAGCGCCAGCTGCTCGCCCGGCTGCGGTGGCCTGTGGAAGTGGCTGGTGTCGAGCTTCAGCTTGCTGCGGTTGAGGCCCAGGCGCTGGCAGGAGAGTTCGAAGCGCCGCCCGATGGTCCAGGCATAGGGGCCGGTGCCGAAGCTCGCATCATAGTCCTTGCCGCCGCTCGAAGACTTCACCAGCGACATCACCTTCTGGGCGCGCTCCGGCATTGTGGCGTGGAGCCAGTCCCTGAACACGTCCTTCACCTCATGCGGCAGCCGCAGCATCACGTAGCCCGCTTCCGCAGCGCCCGCCCTGCGGGCGGCACTCAGGATGGCCTCGATCTCGCTGTCGTTCACCGCCGGGATGATGGGGGCCACCATCACCACCGTGGGGATCCCCGCCGCCGACAGCTGCTCCATGGCGGCAAGCCGTTTCGCAGGCGTTGCGGCGCGCGGCTCCATGGCGCGGGCAAGCTTCGGGTCGAGCGTGGTGACGGACAGCGCCACCTTGACCAGGCCCTTCCTCGCCATCGGCGCCAGGATGTCGATGTCGCGCGTCACCAGTGCGGACTTGGTGACGATGCCGACCGGGTGGTTGAACTCCGCCAGCACCTCGAGGATGGCGCGGGTGATGCGCCGCTCGCGCTCGATCGGCTGGTAGGCATCGGTGTTGGCGCCGAGTGCGATGGTCTTCGGCACATAGTTTTTCGCCGAGAGTTCGGCGCGCAGCAGCTTCGCCGCGTCGGGCTTGGCGAACAGCTTCGATTCGAAGTCGAGGCCCGGCGAGAGGCCCATATAGGCATGCGCCGGCCTGGCATAGCAGTAGGAGCAGCCGTGCTCGCAGCCGCGATAGGGATTGATCGACTGGTCGAAGCTGATGTCGGGCGAGTCGTTCCGGGTGATGATGGTCTTCGGCTTTTCCTCGAAGACCGTGGTCTTGAAGGGGGCGAGGTCCTCCAGCCCCTGCCAGCCGTCGTCGAACAGCGAGCGGGAATAGGCCTCGAAGCGGCCGGACATGTTGACGCCCGCACCGCGGCCGCGGGCCTGGCTGGACAGGGCGGTCAGGTGCCCGCCGCCGAGAGCGGCAGGATCGGGGCTCAGGGCCCGGCGCCTATCGATCAAACTGGACATGCATGGAAATTAGGAAGTTTTTTGGAACAAAACAAGAACATTCTTGTTACAAAGTGGAAAGCCCGGCATTTACGCGGGAATGACCCGCCGCCAGATCCTGCTTGCCCTCCTGCCGCCCCTGTTCTTCGGAACGGGCTTCACCATCGCCAAGCCGGCGGTCACCCATTTTCCGCCGCTGTTCATGATGCTGATGGTCTATGCCGGGATCGCCGTGGTGCTGGGGCTGACGCACCGCGACAGGTTGAAAACGCCTGTCCTCTCCATCATCGCCATCGCCGCCTTCGCGGTCACCATCCAGGGCGCGCTGCTGTTCTGGGGCCTGCGCAACGAGGCAATGCCCGCCACCGCGGCGAACCTCATCCTGCAGATCCAGATCCCCTTCGCCGTGCTGCTTGACTGGCTGATCATGAGAGTGCCGCTCGATGGCCGGAAGCTGCTCGGCAACACCATCGCGGTTCTCGGCGTCGGGCTCGTCATCGGCCTGCCGGAGCAGGCGCCGGGGCTGCTCCCAAGCGTCATGATCATCGTCAGCGCCTTCTGCTGGGCGCTGGGCCAGGTGCTGGCGCGCAAGCTGGGCAAGGACAGCGGCGTCGGCCTGTTGAAGGCCAATGCCTTCGGCTCCGTGCCGCAGCTGGCGCTGGCGACCGTGCTGATCGAGCAGGGCCAGTGGCAGTCGATCGTCACGGCAGATGCCATGCAGTGGTCGGCACTGGCTTTCGTCGGCATTGTCGGCTTCTATCTCGCCTACATGTGCTGGTTCACGCTGCTGAAGCAGTGCCGCCTCGACGAGGCTGGGCCGTTCCTGCTGCTGATGCCGGTGGTGGGCATCGTCACGGCAGCACTGGTGCTGGGCGAGAGCGTGTCCTACGCGCAGCTGGCAGGCGGCCTCGTGATCCTGTTCGGCCTCGCCATCGTGTCGGGCCTCAGCCTGCCGAGGCTGAAGGCGGCCTAACCCTTCTTGCGCTGCAGGTGCTCTTCCAGCCGCGGCATGATCTCGACGAAGTTGCACGGCTTGTGGGTGTAGTCGAGCTGCGGCTTCAGGATCATGTCCCAGCCGTCCTTGCAGGCACCGGGCGAGCCCGGCAGGCAGAAGATGTACTTGCCCTTCATCACGCCCGCGGTGGCGCGCGACTGGATGGTGGAGGTGCCGATCTTCGGGAACGACACCATGTGGAACAGCGTGCCGAAGCCCTCGATCTCCTTCTCGAACAGCGGCCTCACCGCCTCGATCGTCACGTCATGGCCGGTGAGCCCGGTGCCGCCGGTGGTGATGATGGCATCGACGTCGGTGCGGTTGGCCCAGTCGCGGATCACGTGGCGGATCGCGCGGATGTCGTCCTTGACGATTTTGCGGGCGGACAGCAGGTGGCCGGCCTCGGCCACCCGGTCGGTCAGCGTCTGGCCGGAGACGTCGTTCTCGAGCGTGCGCGTATCGGAGACCGTCAGGACCGCGATCCTGACGGGGATGAACTGACGCGGCTCACTCATGCTTTAAACCCCAAATCCCTTCACTTCAAAACATACATGAAACACCATCGGATTCGGGAGGACAAGCGAAAGCCAAATCCGCAACCAAAGCTGGTCCGCACGTCAATGCGCATCCAGCATCTGGCGCAGCGAGAGCATGTCGCGCCAGGCCAGGCGCTTCTGGGCGGGCTGGCGCAGCAGGTAGGCGGGGTGAAGCGTGGGCAGCAGCGGAATGTTCCGCCCACTGACATTCGCCGTCACCCACTTGCCCCGGAGCTTCAGGATGCCGTCGGTCCGGCCGGTCAGCCGCTGTGCGGGCGTGGCGCCGAGGCACACGATCACGTCGGGCTTCTGCAGCTCGATGGTGCGGATGAGGAAGGGCAGGCACATCTGGGTTTCGGCGTCGGTGGGGGTGCGGTTGCCCGGCGGCCGCCAGAAGATGACGTTGGTGATGAACACCGCGCTCTCGCGGTCCTGCGCGGTGCGTGACAGGCCAACCGCCGCCAGCATGCGGTCGAGGAGCTGCCCCGAGCGCCCGACGAAGGGCTTGCCCTGGATGTCCTCGTCGCGCCCCGGCGCCTCGCCGATCAGCATGACGCGGGCCTCAGGGTTGCCGTCGGCATAGCACAGGCTGGTGGCGGTCTTCTTCAGGGGGCAGGCGTCGAAGCCCGCAAGCGCCGTCTCGATCTCCTGCAGGCTGCCGAACGCCGCGGCGGACTGGCCGGGCACCACCACCACCGGCGCTGCCGCCGGGGCAGGGGCAGCGCGCGCCGCCGCCGGTGCGGGTTTCGCGGCAGGCGCCACCAGCCGGTTCACCGGGTCTTCCCCGATGATCTCGTCGGCCCCCATCTCGGAAAGCCAGCGCAGCGCCTCGGCGGCGTCATGCGGCGTCATGTCGTTTTGTTTGCGGTCCATGTCCGGATTGGGTGGGCTTGTGCAGGCGTGGCCTGCCACTATAAAGACGCCCCAAACGAGAAGATAGACGGGAGTTCAGCCTTGGAACAGGTCCAGCGCGAGGCGATGGAATATGACGTTGTGATCGTGGGTGCGGGCCCGGCCGGGCTCTCCGCTGCGATCCGCCTGAAGCAGATCAACCCGGAGCTTTCCGTCTGCATCCTCGAAAAGGGCTCGGAAGTGGGCGCCCACATCCTGTCGGGCGCCGTCATCGACCCGGTGGCGCTGAACGAGCTGATCCCCGACTGGAAGGAACAGGGCGCGCCCCTCAACACGCCCGTGGTCGAGGACCGCTTCTACATGCTTGGGCCCTCGGGCGCGTTGCGGATGCCCAATTTCCTGATGCCGCCCCTGATGAACAACCACGGCAACTATGCCGTCTCGCTCGGCAATGTCTGCCGCTGGCTGGCCCAGCAGGCCGAGGGCCTGGGCGTCGAGATCTATCCGGGCTTTGCCTGCTCGGAGCTGCTCTACCGCGAAGACGGTTCGGTCAAGGGCGTGGTGGCCGGCGTCATGGGCGTGGGCAAGGACGGCCAGCACAAGGCCGATTTCCAGCCCGGCATGGAGCTTCACGGCAAATACGTGCTCATCGCCGAGGGCGTGCGCGGGTCTCTCGCGAAGGAGATCATCGCCAGGTATAATCTGTCGGAAGGCCGCGAACCGCAGAAGTTCGGCCTCGGCATGAAGGAGCTCTGGGAAGTACTCCCCGAGAACCACCGCCAAGGCCAGGTCACCCACACCATGGGCTGGCCCTTGGGGGCGAAGACCGGCGGCGGCACCTTCATGTACCACCTCCAGGACAATCTCGTGTCCATCGGCCTCGTGGTGCACCTGAACTACCAGAACCCGCACCTCTTCCCCTACATGGAGTTCCAGCGCTTCAAGCACCATCCGCTGATCGAGCCGGTGCTGAAGGGCGGCCGCCGCATCGCCTATGGCGCGCGCGCCATCACCGAGGGCGGCTTCCAGTCGGTGCCAAAGCTCTATTTCCCCGGCGGCGCGCTCATCGGCTGCTCGGCGGGCTTCGTCAACGTGCCGCGCATCAAGGGTTCGCACAATGCCATGAAGACCGGCATGATGGCCGCCGAAGCCGCCGCCGCAGCACTCGCCGCCGGCCGCGCGGGCGACGAGCTCGTCGACTACGAAACCGCCTATCAGAACAGCTGGGTCTATGAAGACCTGAAGCGCGTCAAAAACGTCAAGCCCATGTGGTCGAAGCTCGGCCTCATCGGCGGCCTGGCGCTGGGCGGCCTCGACATGTGGCTGAACCAGATCTTCGGCTTCGGCTTCGGCACCTGGAAGCACGGCAAGCCCGACTACGCGACGCTGAAGCCCGCCTCCCAGGCCAAGCCCATCACCTATCCCAAGCCCGATGGCGAGATCTCGTTTGACCGGCTCACCAACATCGCCTTCTCCGGCACGAACCACGAGGAAGACCAGAAGGTCCACCTCCAGCTCCGCAATCCGGAAGTGCCGATTGGCGAGAACCTGCCGGTCTATGACGAGCCCGCCCAGCGCTATTGCCCGGCCGGCGTCTATGAGGTGGTGCGCGAGGAGGGCAAGCCGCCGCGCTTCCAGATCAATCACCAGAACTGCGTGCACTGCAAGACCTGCGACATCAAGGACCCCGCCCAGAACATCAACTGGGTCGTCCCGCAGGGAGGCGAAGGACCGAACTACCCGAACATGTAGGATATTGTCCTCTCCCGCAAAGCGGGAGAGGAAGGGGACCCAACGCAGTTGGGGGAGGCGAGGGGAAGCGGGCTCCGACTGTCGCTACAGTGCTCGCCGTCCCTCATCTCCCCGTTGCGTCCCGCAACGGGTCCCGTCTTCTCCCGCTGAAGGAGCGGGAGAAGACGCAAGGCCAACCCTTGCCCTGACCCCAAAAACACCTCATTTTGCGGCAACAACCAAATCACCTTGAAACACGGGCGGCATGTCGCCGCCTCGACGCTGAAATGGAAGATGATGACGGCACTTCTGCGCACCGCACTCACCGGTCTCCTGCTCGCTTCCGTCCCGGCCGGCTCGGCCCTGGCCTATGATCCGGCGGCCTCTTCCTCCGGCAGCTACCTCGCCGGCCGCTCCGCCGCCAAGCTGCGCGACAACGGCCACGCCTCGGACTATCTCTCGAACGCGCTGAAGGCCGATGCCGGCAATCCCATCCTCACCGAGAAGATCTTCCTGCTCGAACTCTCCGAAGGCAACATCGCGCGGGCCGAGGACCTTGCGGCCCAGGTCCTCACCTTCAACAGCCAGCAGCGCATGGCGCGCATCGTGCTGGGCATGAAGGACTTCAAGGGCCGCCGGTACGAGGCCGCCCGCAAGAACTTCGAACAGTCGGCCTATACGCCGGTGGGCGAGCTCACATCGTGGCTGCTCACCGCCTGGTCCTATGCGGGCGAGGGTGAGCTCAACCCTGCACTCAAGACGCTGGACCGGCTGGACGTCAACGAGAGCTTCACCAACTTCAAGACATTCCACGAAGCGCTGATCGCCGACTATCTCGGCAACGCCATCCGCGCCGAGGCCTCCTACAAGAAGGCCTATGAGGCGGCCGGCACCTCGCTGCGCATCGTCCAGGCCTATGGCAATTTCCTCGCGCGCAACAACCGCGGCCCCGAGGCCCAGAAGATCTACACCACCTATCTCGAAAGTGACGTCAATCCGCTGATCGAGGCCGCCCTCGCGCAGAGCCTCAAGGGCGTGAAGCCCCAGCCCTTCATTGCGTCCCCCACCGAGGGTGCGGCGGAGGCCCTGTTCTCGCTCGCCACCTCGATGAGCGACGACCAGTCGATCGATGTTGCCCTGCTTTACACCCAGCTCGGCATCTCGCTCGGTGCCGACGAAGACATCATGTACACGCTGCTGGGCGACACCTACGAAGACATGAAGCGCTATGACGAGGCGCTGGAAGCCTATGCCAAGGTGCCTGCCACCTCGCCGCTCCGCGTCAACGCCGACATGGAGGAGGCCGTCGTCCTCCAGCAGCTCGAACGCAAGGATGATGCGCTGGCCAAGCTCAAGGCCATCGTCGCCGCCGACCCGAAGAACTATGACGCCATCGTCACGCTCGGCAACCTCTACCGCGCCAACAGCGACTTCGCCAACGCCGCCACCACCTATGACCAGGCCATCGCGCTGCTGGAAAATCCCGGCCCCGGCAACTGGCGCATCTTCTATTACGACGGCATCTCGCATGAGCGGCTGAAGCAGTGGGACGTGGCCGAGAAGCTGTTCCGCAAGGCGCTGGAGCTCGCACCCAACGAGTCCTCCGTGCTCAACTACCTCGGCTACTCGATGATCGAGAAGAAGATCAACCTGCAGGAAGCCCTCGACATGGTGAAGAAGGCCGTCGAGCTGAAGCCCAACGACGGTTACATCACCGACAGCCTGGGCTGGGCCTATTTCCAGCTCGGCGACTATGAGCAGGCGGTCATTCACTGTGAGCGCGCGGTCGAGCTTCTCCCGGCCGACCCGATCATCGCCGAGCATCTGGGCGATGCCTATTGGCGCGTGGGCCGCAGGCTCGAGGCCAGGTTCCAGTGGCAGCACGCCAAGGACAACGAGCCCGAGCCGGAGGATCTGAAGCGCATCGAGGACAAGCTGAAGAACGGCCTCCCCGACGAGCAGCCCGTCACCCCGGTGCAGAACACCGCGCCGAAAACCAACGGCTGACGCGCGAGAGCGCGTCGTGCAGCCCTTCAGCCTCTTCGCGCCCGCCAAGGTGAACCTTGCACTGCATGTGCTGGGGCGCCGGGCGGACGGCTACCACGACCTTGATTCCATCGTCGTCTTCGCCGATGTGGGCGACCGGCTCACCTTCACGCCATCGGATCGGTTCGCGATCACCGTCTCGGGCCCTTTCGCGGCGGCACTGCCGCAGGCTGAGGACAATATCATCGCGAAGTCCTGGGCCGCCGCGCAAGCCATTGCCGCCAGGCGGGGCAGGGCGCTGCCAGCCGCCGCCGTCCATCTCGAGAAAAATCTTCCCGTCGCCTCCGGCATCGGCGGTGGCTCGGCCAATGCCGCGGCCGCACTGAAGGGCTTCCTGCGCCTCGCCGGAATCGATCGCATCGACGATGAGGTGATTGCCGCGGGCTTGCGCATCGGTGCTGACGTTCCGGTTTGCCTCACCGGCGTCGCCTGCCGCATGCAGGGGGTGGGCGAGCGCATCACGCCGCTCGTCGGTTTCACGCCGCTCAACGCCATTCTCGTCAACCCGCTGGTCGCCGTCTCGACGCCCGCCGTCTTCAGAAGCCTCGCGCTGGAGAAGGGCCAGTCCCACGGCGCTGCCATCGCCGACGCGCGAGATCCCGCCACATGGCGCAACGACCTGAGCCAGCCCGCCACCGCACTCGCCCCCGTCATCGGCGATGTCCTGAGCTGCCTCGCCGCCTCACCCGGCATCACCCGCGCTTTCATGTCCGGCTCCGGCGCCACCTGCGTCGGCCTGTGCCGAGATGATCACGTGACGCCCGATCTCGACCCGAATTGGTGGTCAACGCGCACAATGCTGGGGTAGGGCGCCGCCATCATCCCGCGTCACGTCTTCGCCTATCTCGCCGCGAAGGCACGCCTACTCCCACACCATCCGCTCCCATCATCGCCGGGCGTGTCCGGGCGATCCTTTTCGCTGTCCTCAAAAAGCGATGCCTGGGGCAAGCCCGGGCATGATGAACTCACCTGGTCGCGTAACTTCAGTAAGCCCGCGCCACGCAGAACTCCACGGCCTCCAGCAGCGCGTCCTTCAGGTCCGAGTCGGGGAAGATCGCCAGCGCATCGCGCGCGATGTCGCCATAGTGGTTGGCGCGGTCGATGGTGTCGTTCAGCGCGCCATGGCGTTCCATCAGCTTCTTGGCATAGGTGAAGTCGTCGGGCGTCTGGTCGCCGTCTTCCAGCGTGCGCTTCCAGAAGTTCCGTTCTTCGGTCGTGCCGCGCCGGTAGGACAGCACGACCGGCAGCGTGATCTTGCGTTCGCGGAAGTCGTCGCCCACGCCCTTGCCCAGCTTCTCGGTGGAGCCCGAGTAATCCAGCGCGTCGTCGATCAGCTGGAAGGCGATGCCAAGATTGCGCCCATAGGATTCAAGTGCGGCCTGTTCGCTGGGTGGACGCTTGGCCACCACCGCACCCACTTCGGCGGCAGCCGAGAACAGGGCGGCCGTCTTGGCCACGATCACCTGCATGTAGGCGTCCTCGGTGGTGGACGTGTCCTGCGACACGGAAAGCTGCAGCACCTCGCCCTCGGCGATCACGCAGGCGGCGTTGGACAGGATGCGCAGCGAATCGAGCGAGCCCGTCTCCACCATCATCTTGAAGGCCTGGCCCAGCAGGTAGTCGCCCACCAGCACGCTGGCCTGGTTGCCCCAGATCACGCGTGCGGCCTGCTTGCCGCGGCGCAGGTCGCTCTCGTCCACCACATCGTCATGCAGCAGCGTCGCGGTGTGCATGAACTCCACCGCGGTGGCGAGCTTCAGGTGATACTCGCCCTCGTAGCCCACCATGCGCGCGGCCGCGAGCGTCAGCATCGGGCGGATGCGCTTGCCGCCGGAATTGATCAGGTGGTTGGCGATCTCGGGGATCAGCTCCACATGGCTGCGGGCATGGCTGAGGATCGATTCGTTCACCCGCTCCATGTCGGCGAGCGTCAGTTTCACCAGGGGCTCGATGCTTGCCCGCTTCTTGTTGCCCGCTGCGTCGAGCGGAATGACGACTCCCATGGAGACTGCCTGCCTTCACTGATTTCCCGGCCCGTTAAAGCACAGCCGCGCCATGAGGCCAATATGGCGCTGCGCAGCCGGGCTTGCCCGCGACAATCCAACCCGCCAAGCTCGGGCCATGGAAGAACTGCTGCGCAGCAACGATCCGGTCTGGCTGTCCTACGTCCGCCACCTGCTGGCGGAGGAGGGGATCGAATACCTGCAGCTCGATGATCACATGGCGGCGCTGGAAGGCTCCGTCGGCGCCATTCCCCGCCGCATCATGGTGCTCGGGGAGGATTTGCCCCGCGCCCGCCTCTGCCTTGGTAACGCGGCGCTAACCCGGAAGTAGCAGAATTCGCCAGATGCAGACTCGCGACACATCCTCCGGCCCCATTCCGCCCAGCCTCACCGAGGACGGTTTCCTCGGCAGCCGCCTCCGCATCCTGCAGCCCGAGAAGGGCTTCCGCGCCGGCATTGATTCGGTCTTCCTCGCCGCCGCCGTGCCGGCCCAGCCGGGCGACAGCATCTTCGAGGCCGGAATCGGGCCGGGCGTCGCCGCACTCTGCCTGCTCGCCCGCTGTCCCGGCGTCGAGGTGACCGGGGTGGAGGTCGCTGCCCGCTATGCGCTCATCTGCGAGGAGAACGCCCGGCGCAACGGCGTCTCCGACCGGCTGCACGTGGTCCACGCCGATGTCCGCGAGGCGCTGCGGCGCGACCAGATCGGCATGCCCGCACCCGGCAGCTTCGCCCATGCCATGTGCAATCCGCCCTTCTTCGACGAGGGCAAGTCCACCGCCTCGCCCCACCTCCTCAAGTCGCAGGCCCATGCCTTCGGTCCGGATGATCTCGATCTCTGGGCGAAGCTCCTCCATGCCATGCTCCAGCCGCGCGGCAGCGTCACCGTCGTGCACCGCGCCGACTCGCTCGGGCAACTCCTGGAAAGCATGCAAAACCGCTTCGGCGACATCCGCATCGCACCGCTTTTTCCCCGGCGCGGCACGCCTGCCTCGCGCATCCTCCTGCAGGCCATCAAGGGCTCGAAGGCGCCGCTGCAGATCATGCCGGGCATCGTCCTGCACGACGAAGGAAACGGTTTCACGCCGGAGGCCGACGCCGTGCTGCGCAACGGCGCGGCGTTTCCGCTGCGCTGAGACCCGCGACTTGTGATGGCTGCGTCCAGCACCTATTTGAAGCGCATGGACAGCAACGGTTTTTTCAACAACCTCATCCCGCTCCGCTTCCGCAAGTCGGTGCCGGTCGTCAACCACGTGACGCTCAGCGGCGCCATCGGCATCGGCACGCCGATGCGCCCGGCGCTGACACTCAAGTCGGTGAACCAGGTGCTGGAGCGCGCCTTCAAGCGCAAGGGGCTCTCCGCCGTTGCCATTTCCATCAATTCACCCGGCGGCTCGCCGGTGCAGTCAGCCCTGATTCACGCGCGAATCCGCGAGCTTAGCGATGAGAAGAAGGTCCCGGTCATCGTCTTCTGCGAAGACGTGGCCGCCTCGGGCGGCTACTGGCTGGCCTGCGCCGGCGACGAGATCTACGCCGATGAAAGCTCGGTGGTGGGCTCGATCGGCGTCATCTCGGCGGGCTTCGGCTTTGTCGATGCCATCCGCAAGCTGGGCGTCGAGCGCCGCGTTCATACGTCTGGCGAGAACAAGTCGATACTTGACCCCTTCAAGCCTGAACGCCCTGAAGACGTTGAACATTTGCTCTCGCTGCAGGCTGACATCCACGATGCCTTCAAGACCTTGGTGAAGTCCCGCCGAGGCGCCAGGCTGAGGCCGGATGACCCGGAGCTTTTCTCCGGCGCCTTCTGGTCCGGCCGGCAGGCCCTGGCCCGCGGGCTGGTTGATGGTATCGGTCACCTGCACCAGGTGCTGAAGGCCCGCTTCGGCGACAAGCTGGTTATCCGCCCCGTCCAGCAGTCGCAGGGATGGGGCTTGAAAAAGCTCGGATTTGGCATTGAAGTACCTGATATTGCTGAAAATACCATGGACACACTTGAAACGCGTGCATTGTGGTCCCGTTTCGGCTTATGATCGTAATGATGGAGGCTCGTTGGAGGATCCGATGGTTGTTTTGAAGCTCTTGTCGCTGCTCGCCGCAGTTGTTGTTTCGCTCTTCGTCATCAAGATGTTGATGGCGCGTGACCTGCAGCCCGTGCGGGTCAAGGCGAACCGCCCGAACCGCCACCCCCAGCAGGCTCGCCGCCTTCGCCAGGACCCGCGCACCGGCATCTATTACCCCGAGGCTTGACCTCACGACTCGTGCCCCCTAGGGTCCGCCGCGCTTTCCCGAGGCGGACCGAATGGCACTGAATCCAACCAAATCCTTCCAGGACTTGATTCTCACGCTCCACCAGTATTGGGGCGACAAGGGTTGCGTGATCCTGCAGCCCTATGACATGGAAGTCGGTGCCGGCACCTTCCACCCCGCGACCACTTTGCGCTCGGTGGGCCCGCGCCCCTGGGCGGCCGCCTATGTCCAGCCCTCGCGCCGGCCCAAGGATGGCCGCTACGGCGAAAACCCCAACCGGTTGCAGCACTATTACCAGTACCAGGTCATCATCAAGCCATCGCCGCCCAACCTGCAGGACCTCTATCTCGGTTCGCTTGAAGCGATCGGCATCGACCGTTCATTGCACGACATCCGCTTCGTCGAGGACGACTGGGAAAGCCCCACGCTTGGCGCCTGGGGCCTGGGCTGGGAAGTCTGGTGCGACGGCATGGAAGTCTCGCAGTTCACTTACTTTCAGCAGGTCGGCGGCCTCGACTGCGCGCCGGTCTCGGGCGAACTCACCTACGGGCTCGAGCGCCTCGCCATGTATGTGCAGGGCGTCGACAACGTCTACGACCTGAACTTCAACGGTCAGGAAGGTGCCAAGCGCATCTCCTACGGCGACGTCTACCTGCAGGCCGAACAGGAATTCTCGCGCTACAATTTCGAGCACGCCAACACCGAAGCGCTGCTGCAGCACTTCATCGACGCCGAAGCTGAGTGCAAGGCGCTGCTGGCCGCGGGCGATCGCGACACCCGCCACGAAATGGCGCTGCCGGCCTACGACCAATGCATCAAGGCGTCCCACACCTTCAACCTGCTCGATGCGCGCGGCGTCATCTCGGTCACCGAGCGCCAGGCCTATATCCTGCGCGTCCGCGAGCTCGCCAAGGGTTGCTGCGAGGCGTGGAGCAAGACCGCTGGCGGCGGGGCTGCTGCGTAGTTTTCGGGGGTTGTAAAAACCTCGGGTCGTAGCAATATGTAACTTGATACATTACTGAATCAGGAGCCCCCCATGTCCGAACCCACCATCGCCCAGAAGTCTCCCATCCCCGTCGAAGTCGAAGCCGGCAAGGATTACTGGTGGTGCAGCTGCGGCAATTCCAAGAAGCAGCCGTTCTGCGACGGCAGCCACAAGGGCTCCTCCTTCACCCCGCTCAAGTGGACGGCGGAAGAGACGGGCCGCAAGTTCTTCTGCGCCTGCAAGCACACCAAGACGCCGCCCTTCTGCGACGGCAGCCACAAGGCGCTCTGAGCCGCCCCTGAGGGGTGACAAGCCGGGTGGGGGCTGCTAATCGGCGGTCCCGCCCGGAGTGCCCGATGCCTGAACTTCTGATCGAACTGTTTTCCGAGGAAATCCCCGCTGGCATGCAGCACAAGGCGGCTGCCGACCTGCGTCAGATGGTGACCAACGCGCTGGTGGAAGCGGGCCTCACCTATGAAGGCGCGCAGGCCCATGGCGGCGCACGCCGCCTCGTGCTCTCGGTCGAAGGCCTCGACGCCAAGGCGGCAGACGTCAACGAGGAGCGCAAGGGCCCCCGCGTCGATGCCCCGCAGCAGTCAATTGAAGGCTTCCTCAAGTCCACGGGCCTCGGCCTCGGCGACCTGAAGGTTCAGGACGACAAGAAGGGCCAGTTCTACCTCGCGGTCATCCGCCGGCCCGGCCGCACCGCCACCGAAATCATCGCTGACGTCGTGCCGGACACGATCCGCAAGTTCCCCTGGCCCAAGTCCATGCGCTGGGGTTCGGGCACGTTGCGCTGGGTGCGCCCGCTGCATTCCATCGTCTGTACCTTCGACGGTGAAGTGGTGCCCTTCGAGATCGACGGCATCAGGAGCGGCAACATCACCCACGGCCACCGCTTCATGGGCGCTGAGAACATCGAGGTCCGACGCTTCGAGGACTATGCGCTGAAGCTGGCGAAGAACTTCGTGCTCGTCGATGCCAGTGCGCGCGTCGAGACGATCCGCACCGAAGCGAGAAACCTCGCCTTTGCGCAAGGGTTGGAACTGATCGAGGACGAAGGCCTGCTCAAGGAAACGGCGGGCCTCGTCGAATGGCCCGTGGTGCTGATGGGCAGTTTCGATGAAAGCTTCCTCACCGTGCCGCCGGAGGTGATCGCCACCTCGATCAAGAACCACCAGAAATGCTTTGCCCTGCGCAACGCGTCGACCGGCAAGCTCGCCAACCGCTATCTGCTCGTCTCGAACCTCGTCGCCAAGGATGGTGGCAAGACCATCATCGCCGGCAACAACAAGGTCATCGCGGCACGCCTGTCGGACGCCAAGTTCTTCTGGGACCAGGACCGCAAGGTGAAGCTTGAGCAGTGGGCGAAGAAGCTCGACGCCATCACCTTCCACGCCAAGCTCGGCAACCAGGGCGAACGCGTCCAGCGCATTGAGATGCTCGCCGCCGAAATCGCCAAGACCATCGGTGCTGACCCGGAAAGGGCGAAGCTCGCTTCACGCCTCGCCAAGGCTGATCTCGTCACCGGCATGGTGGGCGAATTCCCCGAACTGCAGGGCCTGATGGGCCGTTACTATGCGCTCGACCAGGGTGCTGACCCCGAAGTCGCCGATGCGATCCGCGATCACTACAAGCCGGTGGGGCCCACCGATTCAATTCCCGTTTCGGGCGTCGGGCAGGCCGTGGCGCTCGCCGACAAGCTCGACACCCTCAACGGCTTCTGGTCCATCGATGAAAAGCCCACGGGCTCCAAGGATCCTTACGCACTGCGCCGTTCAGCACTTGGCGTCATCCGCATCATCCTCGACAAGAATTTGCGCCTGCCGCTCACCTTCTGTGGCGATGACCTCATCACCTTTTTCGCCGACCGCCTGAAGGTCCACCTCAAGGAGCAGGGCAAGCGCCATGACCTGATCGATGCCGTCTTCGCGCTCGGCAACCAGAATGACCTGCTGATGGTCACGAAGCGCGTCGAGGCGCTGTCGAACTTCCTTGAGACGGAGGATGGCAAGAACCTGCTCGCCGGCGTCAAGCGCGCCTCCAATATTCTCCGCATCGAGGAGAAGAAGGACGGCCGGTCATTTGACGGCGACGTAAACATCTCGCAGCTCATCAAGGGCGAGGAGAAGGCGCTGCACACCGCAATCACCCAGGCCGTGGGCCAGGTGCGCCGCGCGCTGCGCGAGGAGGATTTCGCCGCTGCCATGACGGCACTCGCCAAGCTGCGCGTGCCGGTCGATGCCTTCTTCGAGCAGGTGACGGTGAACGACAAGGACGCTACCTTCCGCGAAAACCGCCTGCGCCTGCTGAACCACATCCGCGCGACGACGGCGGAAGTGGCCGATTTCTCCAAGATCGAGGGTTAGCCCCTTTAGCCCATCACCTGCTGCGCCGCCCACGCATAGAGCGGAATGCCGGCCAGGATGTTGAGCGGGAAGGTGATGCCGAGGCTGAGGCCGAAGTAAAGCGCCGGGTTTGCCTCCGGCACCGCATGGCGCAGCACGGCAGGCACCACGATGTAAGAAGCACTTGCCGACAGCACCATGAGCAGGATCGTGTCCGCCGTGGTGAGGCCGAGAAGCCAGGCGACCCCGAGTGCGATGGCCGCATGAAGCAGCGGCGCCACCACCGCATAAACCAACAGCGAAGCCGAAGCCTTGCGGGCATCCTTGAAGTTCTTTGCAACCATCAGGCCCATGTCGAGCAGGAAGAAGGCGAGCATGCCCTTGAACAGGTCGCCCGCGAAGGGCTGCATCATGGCCTTGCCTGCCTCGCCGCTGATGAAGCCCACGGCCAGCGAGCCGAGCAGCAGCAGGTGCGCGCCATTGGTGAAGCTTTCGTGCAGCACCTTGCCGGGTGAGGGGCCCATGGCGATCGGTGCTGCAGCCGCACCAGCGCTGTGCGCCATGCCGAGCGGGGTGCTCGAGGCGCCACCCTGCCGGATGGCATTGACCAGCAGCATGGCCACGATGATGGCGGGCGATTCCATGAGGACGAGGGCCACCGCCATGTGGCCGCCCGCCACCAGCCCCTGCGTGTCGAGGAACTGGCTGGCGGTGAGGAAGGTGACCGCACTGACCGAGCCATAGGCGGCGGCCACTGCTGCGGCGTCGAAGCGCGAGACCCTGGTGCGCAGGAAGGCATAGCCCATGACCGGGACGAGGAAGGCCATGAACAGCGCAGCGGCAAGGCTCAGCGCCACATCGGCGGTGAGGCCCGACTGCGCCAGCGCGAAGCCGCCCTTCAGGCCCAGCGCCATCAGCAGGTAGAGCGACAGGAACTTGGCGATCGAATGCGGAATCTCCAGGTTGGACTTGAGCGCTCCGGCCAGCACGCCGAAGACGAAAAAGAGAATGGCCGGGTCGATCAGGTTTTGCATGGGGCAGGCTCCTCGCTGAAAGGGCGGATAGCCGCTTCGGCACATGCAAGGAAATTGATTTTTTCCTCATAATGTATAGAGTAAATCCTATGAACGTCACATTCCGCCAATTGCGCCTGTTCCTCGCCCTTGCCGAAACCGGCAGCGTGAGCAAGGCTGCCGCTGCAACGCACGTCACCCAGCCCACTGCCTCCGCCCAGCTGAAGGAAATGACCGAGGCTGTCGGCCTGCCGTTGCACGAGGTGATTTCGCGGCGCGTGCACCTGACCGATGCCGGGCGGCAACTGGCGCAGACCGCGCGGGCCATGCTGGCGGAGTGGGAGGGCTTCGAGCAGCAGGTGGACCAGATGAAGGGCCTGTCGCGCGGGCGGCTGCGCGTTGCGGCGGTGAGCACGGCGAAGTATTTCATTCCCCGCCTCATCGGCAGCTTCTGCCGCCTGCATCCGGCCATCGACGTGTCGCTCGAGGTTTTGAACCGCGATGGCGTGGTGGCCCGGCTGCGCGACAACCGCGACGACATCTACATCATGTCCATGCCGCCCGAGCTTGACCTCGAGGACGAGGTGTTCATGGAAAATCCGCTTGTCGTCATCGCGGCGCGCAGCACTCGCTTGCCGGCCCGCCCCACGCTGGCGCAGCTGAAGGACCAGCGCTTCATCCTGCGCGAGCCCGGCTCCGGCACGCGCATGGCCACCGACCGCCACTTCGCCAAGCGCCGCTTCAGGCCCGACGTGCGCCTTGAACTCGGCAGCAACGAGGCGATCCGGGAGGCGGTTGCGGGCGGGCTCGGCCTCGGCGTCATCTCGCGCCATGCGCTGCAGGTCGGCAAGGACATCCGCGTGGTGGATGTCGAGGGCTTCCCGATTTCCTCGCGCTGGCACGTGGTGCACCCGCGGGCCAAGCACCTTTCGCCCATCGCCACCGCCTTCCGGGCGCATCTGCTGGCGCATGCCGGCAAGCCATGAAACCATGAAACCATGCGCCCGCCGCACCCCAGCCTCGCGGCCCCTGTGAAAGTGCCGTTTTGACCTTGTGCCCCGTCGCCGTTAGGGATGGGTCATGACCGCTGCCTCCGCCTACACGCCCGACAGCCGCTATGCATGGATCAGGCTGACCATCTCGCTGGTGCTCGCCGTGGTGGGCGGCATCGGCCTGTGGCTTGCGGTCGTCGTGCTGCCCACCATCCAGGCCGAGTTTGGGGTGGACCGCGCCGGGGCCTCCTTCCCCTATACCGCCACCTTCCTCGGCTTTGCCGCCGGCGGCTTCGTGATGGGCAAGGTGGCCGACAGGTTCGGCATCACCGTGCCCATCACCATTGCCGGCGCCTCCCTCGGCATCGGCTTCTTCCTTGCGGCATGGTCGCAGAGCTACTGGCAGTTCGTCATCGTGCAGGCGGTGTTCATTGGTTTTCTGGGCAGTGCCGCCACCTTCGGGCCGCTGGTGGCCGATGCCTCGCAGTGGTTCCTCAAGCGCCGCGGCATCGCGATTGCCATCGTGGCCAGCGGCAACTACATCGCCGGCACCATCTGGCCGCCCTTCATGCAGGCGTCGATCGAGCAGTATGGCTGGCGCGCCACCTACATGGCGATTGGCGTGATCTGCATGGTGGTCATGGTGCCGGGTGCGCAGTTGCTGCGCAAGCGCCCGCATTTCCATGACACGGCCAGCCCCGCCAGCCGCATGGCAGGCCACAAGGGCCTGCTGCCCAGCCACCCGCTGCTGTTCCCGGCGCTGGTGCTGGCGGGCCTGTCCTGCTGTGTCGCCATGTCCATGCCGCAGGTCCACATCGTCGCCTATTGCGCCGACCTCGGCTATGGCCCGGCGCGCGGCGCGGAGATGCTCTCCCTCATGCTCGGCTTCGGCGTGTTGAGCCGCCTCGCCTCCGGCCTTGTCGCCGACAAGGTGGGCGGCCTCACGACACTCATTGCCGGGTCCGTCCTGCAGATGCTGGCGCTGATTGCCTACATCCCGTTCGATGGGCTGGCCTCGCTCTACATCGTCTCCGCCATCTTCGGCCTCAGCCAGGGCGGCATCGTTCCCAGCTATGCGCTCATCATCCGCGACCATTTCCCGGCGCGCGAGGCAGGGAGCCGCATCTCCACCGTGCTCACCGCCACCGTTCTCGGCATGGCGCTGGGGGGATGGATGTCCGGCATCATCTATGACTGGACCGGTTCCTACACGATGGCCTTCCTCAACGGTGTGGCCTGGAACGTGCTCAACCTCGGCATCGCGCTGTGGATCCTCGATGTCTGCCGACCCCATGCCCCGCCGCTCAGCCCGGCCATGGCCTGAGGCCTGCAGGTCCTGCAATGTCGCATCTGCGATATTGCATTGCACACGCTGCAGGGCTGTGGTTGTCTATTGAGCGGGTCGCCGCCCGCTAAAAGACTTCATAAGCAAACGTCAGCAATGGGAAGACTCTGTCATGGCGGCTGAAAGCGCGAAGTTTGTCTATTCATTCGGCGGTGGTTCGGCGGAGGGCCATGCCGACATGAAGGCGCTGCTGGGCGGCAAGGGCGCCAACCTTGCCGAGATGGCCAACCTCGGGCTTCCCGTGCCGCCGGGCTTCACCTTGTCCACCGAAGTCTGCACTGTCTTCTACAAGAACAACCGCGCCTATCCGGACGGCCTCGACGCGCAGATCCGCGCCGCACTGGCCACGGTGGAGAAGATCGCTGCGGCGGAGTTCGGCAACCCGGCCAACCCGCTGCTCGTCTCCGTCCGCTCCGGCGCCCGCGCCTCGATGCCCGGCATGATGGACACCGTCCTCAATCTCGGCCTCAACGATGCAACGGTCGAGGGCCTCGCCACCCGCTCACGTGACAGGCGTTTCGCCTTCGACAGCTACCGCCGCTTCATCTCGATGTATGCCGATGTGGTGCTCGGCGTCGACCATGACGAGTTCGAGGACATTCTCGGCGGCTTCAAGGAACAGCGCGGCTATTCCCTCGACACGCAGGTGACGGCGGAGGAGTGGCAGGGCCTCATCGTCCGCTACGCAGAACTCGTGCAGGAAGCGACGGGCAAGCCCTTCCCGCAGGACCCGCATGAACAACTGTGGGGCGCCATCGGCGCCGTGTTCAAGTCGTGGATGGGCGCGCGCGCCATCACCTACCGCAAGCTCAACAACATTCCGGAGGACTGGGGCACCGCCGTCAACGTGCAGGCCATGGTGTTCGGCAACATGGGCGAAACGTCTGCCACCGGCGTGGCCTTCACCCGCAACCCGGCAACGGGCGCGCGGGAGCTTTACGGCGAGTTCCTGGTCAACGCCCAGGGCGAGGACGTGGTGGCCGGCATCCGCACCCCGCAGAACATCACCGAGAAGGCCCGCATCGAGGCGCATTCGGAAGCGCCCTCACTCGAATCCCTGATGCCGGAAACCTTCCGCGAGCTGAAGGCCAACTTCGACCTGCTCGAAAGCCACTACCGCGACATGCAGGACATGGAGTTCACCATCCAGGCCGGCAAGCTGTGGATGCTGCAGACCCGCACCGGCAAGCGCACCGCCAAGGCGGCGCTCAAGATCGCGGTCGACATGGCTGCCGAAGGCCTGATCAGCAAGGAGCAGGCAGTCCTGCGCATCGACCCCGCCTCGCTCGACCAGCTGCTGCACCCGACGCTCGATCCACGAGCCAAGCGCGACGTGATCGCCACCGGCCTTCCTGCCTCGCCGGGTGCTGCCTCGGGTGAAATCGTGTTCGATGCCGATGAGGCCGAACGGCTGAAGGCGCTGAACCACCGCGTCATCCTGGTGCGCATCGAGACCAGCCCCGAAGACATTCACGGCATGCACGCCGCCGAAGGCATTCTCACCACGCGCGGCGGCATGACGTCCCACGCCGCCGTGGTGGCGCGCGGCATGGGCAAGCCCTGCGTCTCGGGTGCCGGCACGCTCCGCATCGACTATGCGGCGGGAACGCTCACCGTCATGGGCGTCACGCTGAAGAAGGGCGACACCATCACGGTGGACGGCTCGTCCGGCCAAGTCATGAAGGGCGAGGTGGCCACCATCAAGCCCGAACTCTCCGGCGACTTTGCGCTGCTGATGACGTGGGCGGATTCGTTCCGCCGCATGGGCGTGCGCGCCAATGCCGAAACCCCGCTCGATGCCCGCACCGCGCGCGACTTCGGCGCCGAGGGCATCGGCCTGTGCCGCACCGAGCACATGTTCTTCGATTCCGAGCGCATCGTGGCGGTGCGCGAGATGATCATCGCCGACAAGGTCGAGGCCCGCCGCACCGCGCTGGCCAAGATCCTGCCGATGCAGAGGAACGACTTCATCGAGCTTTTCGAGATCATGGCAGGGCTTCCCGTCACGATCCGCCTGCTCGATCCGCCGCTCCATGAATTCCTGCCGCAGGCCGACCACGAGATCGAGGAGGTGGCGGAGCAGATGGGGGCGAACCCCGACCAGCTGCGCGCCCGCGTGGCCGAGCTCAAGGAGTTCAACCCCATGCTGGGCCACCGCGGCGTGCGCCTGCTGATCTCCTACCCCGAAATCGCCGAGATGCAGTCCCGCGCCATCTTCGAGGCGGCAACCGAAATCCACCGCCGCACCGGCAAGGCGCCGATCCCGGAGGTCATGGTGCCGCTGGTGGCCTCGCGCAACGAGCTGGACCGGGTGAAGGAGCGCATCGTCGCCGTGGCCGAGCAGGTGGCCAGGGAAACCGGCGTCGCCATCACCTATTCGGTGGGCACCATGATCGAGTTGCCGCGGGCCGCACTCTGCGCCGCCGAAATCGCCCAGTCGGCCGACTTCTTCTCCTTTGGCACCAATGACCTCACGCAAACCACCTTCGGCATTAGCCGTGACGACGCCGCCCGCTTCATCGGCGAATACACCTCGAAGGGCGTGTTCAAGACCGATCCCTTCATCTCGCTCGACGTGGAGGGGGTGGGCGAGCTGATCCGCGTCGGCACCGAGCGCGGGCGGAGCGTCAAGCCGGGGCTCAAGGCGGGCATCTGCGGCGAGCACGGCGGCGATCCTGCCTCAATCGCTTTCTGCGAAACCGTCAATCTTGACTATGTGTCATGTTCACCGTTCCGAGTGCCCATCGCACGCCTGGCGGCAGCCCAGGCAAGCCTTTCGAAACGCTAGGTTTTTCCGAATTGTGGCAAGGGGTTAACCATGTCTTCACCCTGCCGCGATTCCGGCTCAAAAAGGGCCGTCCCGGGTTGCCCGCATGGTTAACCTATGTTAAACGAGACCTTCGTAGACTACCGCGTCTTAACAGGGCCGTAACACATACGGACCACGGTGTGTCGAGGGGAAGTGAAGAAACGAACGCGCAAGACAAGGCCTGCAGGGGCCTGGGAAATCAAGGACTATTCTGCCCGCGAGCAGCGCAGCTTTTTGGCTGAGTACGGCCCCATGGGGGTTGGCGGCGTCATGCTTGTGCTGGCCTTCGCCTTCGCCGGCCACTACATGGGCCAGAATGCCATCGCCCATAACGCCGACCCGGCCGACATGCTCGACAGCCTCTCCGCCCCGGCGTCCAACATGCTCGCCAAAGGGTCCCTGGTTCCCCAATCCACCAGCCTCGAAGTCATCAACAAGACCACCTTCACCTCCATCGAACAGGTGGTGGTGATCGACGGCAAGGGCGACAGGCCCGTCGTGCTGCAGGCCTCGATCGTCGAGAAGCGGCAGGTTCAGGTCGTTCCGGCCTCGGTGAACCTCAAAGAACAGGATTACCAGGGGTCGAGCATCATCAAGGGCCCCTCGCCCCAGAAGGTGATGCAGGGCGTCAAGCTGAAGCGCACCGTCACCGCCTCCAAGAAACCGCAGGACAAGGCCACGCAGAAGGCCATCGCCATGCGCCGTGTGCAGATGGCGGAAGAAAATTGCCTCGCCCGCGCCGTCTATTTCGAGGCCCGTTCCGAGTCCGAGCTGGGCCAGCTCGCGGTGGCCAAGGTCATCCTCAACCGCGTCAAGGATCCGGAATATCCGAATTCGATCTGCGGCGTGGTCTACCAGGGGTCGGGCCGCCGCAACTCCTGCCAGTTCTCCTTCGCCTGCGATGGCCTTCCGGATGACGTGAAGAGCGCCAACTCATGGGCCAACGCCAAGCGCATCGCCAAGCGGGCGATGGCAGGTGACGCGCATGTCGCCGCCATCGGCACCGCCACCAATTATCATGCCGACTACGTGAAGCCGAAGTGGGCCAAGAGCATGAAGCGCCTGATCAAGATCGGCCGCCACGTCTTCTACGAAGACTCGTGAGCCCGCTGCATGGCAGGGTTCGACAGGGCGCCATCAGGGCGCCCTTTCTGTTTCAGCTAAGGCCGGTCTAGGATGCCGCGCATGCATGGGAGTCGCTGAAAGATGAGTCACAAGGAAACCGCCGGCACCGCCTGGACCTGGTTCAAGGGCGAATGGCATGAAGGTAACCCGCAGGTGATGGGCACCATGAGCCATGCACCGTGGCTGGGCTCCTGCGTGTTCGACGGCGCGCGCGCCTTCGCAGGCGTTGCCCCCGACCTTGACCTCCATTGCCAGCGCGTGGTGCGTTCGGCCCAGAGCTTCGGCCTCAAGATCGTCAAGAGCGCCGGCGAACTGGAGGAGCTGATCCGCGAGGGCATCACCAAGTTCCCCAAGGGGGCGGAACTCTACCTCCGCCCCATGTTCTGGGCGGAGGACGGCTTCGTCGACGTCGATCCGGAGTCCACCCAGGTTTCGGTGTCCGTCTATGCCGCGCCGATCCCGAAGCCCACAGGCATTGCGGTCACCTGCTCGCCGTTCCGCCGTCCGTCCTTTGAATACGCGCCCACCGATGCCAAGGCTGCCTGCCACTATCCCAACTCGGCCCGCGCCATCCGCGAGGCGAAATCCAGGGGCTTCGACAATGCAGTGATGCTCGACGCGCTGGGCCACGTGGCAGAGCTTTCCACCGCCAACATCTGGTACGCCAAGGATGGCGAGGCCCACACGCCGGTTCCCAACGGCACCTTCCTCAACGGCGTTACCCGCCAGCGCGTCATCAGGCTGCTGCGCGATGCCGGCATCAAGGTGCATGAGCGTTCGCTCAAGTGGAGCGAGTTCCTCGAGGCCGACGAGGTGTTCACCACCGGCAACTGGGCCAAGGTGGCGCCCATTACCCGCGTCGAGCAAAAGAACCTGCAGCCCGGCCCGATCATGCAGAAGGCGCGGGATCTCTATTGGGACTATGCGCTGGGCGGAAGGTAGGAAGTCGTCCTCTCCCGCAGAGCGGGAGAGGAGGGGGCCCCAACGGAGTTGGGGTAGGTGAGGGGAAGAGTGCCCAGAACCTTTGCATCTCTCGACGTCCCCTCATCTCCCCGTTGCATTCCGCAACGGGTCCCTTCTTCTCCCGCTGAAGAAGCGGGAGAAGACAGGTTCAATGCCTCAGCACGAAGGGCGTGCCCTCAAAGGCATCGGCACCACGGCCGATCTTCTCGATGGCCTTCACCATCCGTCCATCGCGTCCCAGCACCTCATCCGCCAGCGACACGATCAGCCGGTTCGGCGTGGCCGAAGGCGAGGCGGCGCGCAGTTCCTGCGCCAGTTCCTCTTCGCTGGCATCGGGCCGGAACATGCAGAGTGCCGTGTAGGCCGCCGCCGTCGAGCGGCTGATGCCGGCCCAGCAATGCACCAGCATCGGGTCTTGTCTGTCCCAACTCTGGAAGAAGGAGATGAGCCGCTCGGCATCTGCCGCGCGTGGTGGCGTGTGGCCGTCCATGTGCTGCACAATGTCATGGAAATAGAGTTTCAAATGACGGTCAGGTGCAATGCCCACCGGTGCGTCATGCGGCGTATCGGGCGCCAGCAGCGTCACCACATGCTTCACGCCATGCTCGTCGATGAGCGGTTGAACCTTGTTGAGCGGGCCGACGATGATCATGGGCAAAGCTTTCTGAATGTCCTGAGGTAAAGGGCCGCCGCGTCATTGGTGGCCAGCGGCTTGAGGCGGAAGAAGCGCTGTGCTGCAGCTCCTTCGAGTCCCTTCGGCTTGCCGAAGAACTTCTCCGCCTCGTCGATGGCGAAGCCCGCAAGCTGTGTGGCTTCCAGATAGGCGGCGAGGTGGTCGCATTTCTTGATGAACGCTTCGAGCTTCTGCGGCGCCTGTGCCTTGAGCCCGAAGCGGATGTGAATGGCGGCGAGGAGCCGGTTCTCGAAGGCCTTGTAGTCCAGCCCCAGTGCCGCCTTGAAGGGCGAGATCATGTCGCCCACCACATATTCTGGCGCATCATGCAGCAGTGCGGTGAGCCGTGCCGCGCGGTCGAGCGCGGGGTCGAGGTGAACCGCCAGTTCCTCCACCAGCACGCAATGCTGTGCCACGGAAAAGGCGTGGTCGCCCTTCGTCTGCCCGTTCCACCGCGCCACGCGCGCCAGCCCATGGGCGATGTCCTCCACCTCGATGTCGAGTGGCGACGGGTTGAGCAGGTCGAGCCTCCGCCCCGACAGCATGCGCTGCCAGGCGCGCGGCGGCTCAGCGGCGCGCGGCATGCTTCACGGCCTCATGACGGTGGCAGTCGATGAGGTGGTCGTTCACCAGTCCGCAGGCCTGCATGAAGGCATAGACGATGGTGGGGCCGACGAAGCGGAAGCCGCGCTTCTGGAGGTCTTTCGACATCTTCTCGGCGAGTGGCGTCTTGGCCGGAATGTCCTTCATGCTGCGCAGCTTGCCGTCGAGCGGCACGCCGTCGAGGAAGTCCCAGAGATAGGCGGAGAAATCGGGGATCGCCAGATAGGCCTGCGCATTGGTGACGCTCGCCTCGATTTTCAGCCGGTTCCGCACGATGCCCGCATCCTGCATCAGGCGTTCGAGCTTCGCGGGCTTGTAGCGCGCCATCTTCTCCGCGTCGAAACCGTCGAAGGCCTTGCGGAAGTTGTCGCGCTTGCGGAGGATGGTGATCCACGAAAGCCCCGCCTGGAAACCATCGAGCAGCAGCTTCTCGAACAGGGCGCGCGGGTCATATTCGGGCACACCCCATTCGGTGTCGTGATAGGCGACATAGACAGGGTCCGTGCCGCACCAGTGGCAGCGGCAAATCCCGTCTTCATGGCGAACAGCACTCATGCGGCCCCTGGCACATCGTATTTTGCCCATGCGGGCTTCAGCACCGTCACTGCAACACCATCGGCCATGAGCGGTGCAGTGGCCTCCGCCAGCCGGTCGAGGCGGATCAGCGCCAGAGCACGCGCGCCGGAAGATGAAAGCAGAGTGCCCACCTGCTTCTCGCCCGAGCGGATGTCGGTGCCCTTTGGCGGCGCAGCACCTTCCAGCACCACCGGCAGGATGCGGCTCCGCGCCAGCCCACGGTGCTCCATGCGCGAAACCACTTCCTGGCCCACGTAGCAGCCCTTCTTGAAATTCACCCCGCCCAGCTGGTCGAGATTCGCCTCGTGCGGAAAGAACTCACCCGAGCCAAGGTCGGCGCTTGTGTCGGCAAGCCCCGCCGCAATGCGGGCGGGGTCATAACCCTCGGCCTCGCCCTGCGGCGTGCCGATGATCCGCCAGCCGATGCCCGGGCTGCGTGGGTCGCGATAACTGCCCGGCACCTCGGCAGGTGACACGCCCGCCGCAAGGTCGTCCCGGGCTGCGATCTCCACCTGTGCGCGGAGCTTGTACATGGCAAGCCGCTTCATGAGGTCCGCGCGCTGGCCAGCGGCGCAGTCGATCAGGTAGCCGTCACCCTGCCGCAGCACCAGCATGTCGAAGAGGATCTTGCCCTGCGGGGTGAGGAGGGCTGCATAGGTCGCCTGTCCTTCGGCCAGATGGTCGATGTCGGACGTGAGGACGTTGTGCAGGAAATGCCCCGCCTCCGGGCCCCGAACCGATAGGATGGCCCGGCCGGGGAGCCGGCCGGCCCGAAAATCAATGTCACGCATCGCTGTTGCTTCGTTTCCAATCCACATTTACGAAGACCGGGAACAACGTTCAAGGAAAGCCGGGCTTGAATATGCCATTCCACGCCGAATTGATCCTGAAGGGCGGCACCGTCGTCAACCACGATGGTGTCGGTCAGCGCGATATTGCCGTTTCCGGGGGCCGCATCGTCGGTATCGGCTCTTTCGGCAAGGAGCAGGGTGGCGAGGTGGTCGATTGCACCGGCCTGCACATCCTGCCCGGCGTGGTGGACAGCCAGGTCCACCTGCGTGAACCCGGTGCCGAGCACAAGGAAGACCTGGAAACCGGTGGCCGCGCCGCGGTCATGGGCGGCGTCACCGGCGTCTTCGAGATGCCCAACACCAGCCCGCTCACAACCTCGGCCGAGGCACTGGCCGACAAGGTGGCCCGCGCCTCCAACCGCATGTATTGCGACTTCGCCTTCTACGTCGGCGGCACGCGCGAGAACGCCCACCAGCTGGGCGAGCTCGAATTGCTGCCCGGTTGTGCCGGCATCAAGGTGTTCATGGGCTCGTCCACCGGCTCGCTGCTGGTGGATGACGACAAGGGTGTGGCCCGTGTGCTGGCCAACATCCGGAGGCGCGCCGCCTTCCACTCGGAGGATGAGGACCGCCTGAACGACAGGAAGCATCTCCGTGTCGAGGGCGACCCGTCGAGCCACTATGTCTGGCGCGACGCGGAAGCCGCAAGACTCTGTACAGAGCGCCTCGTGCGTCTCGCCCGCGAGGCCCACAAGCGCATCCACGTGCTGCACATCTCAACAGCGGACGAATTCCCCATCCTCGCGTCCCACCGAGATGTCGCCACCGTCGAGGTGCTGGCCAACCACCTCGTCTTCACCTCTGAAGACTATGCCCGCCTCGGCAGCCTGTTGCAGATGAACCCACCGATCCGCGAACCCAAACATCGGACGGCGATCTGGGCGGCGCTGCAATCCGGCCTCGTCGACGTTTTGGGCTCCGACCATGCGCCGCATACGCTGGAGGAGAAGGCCAAGCCCTATCCCGCCTCGCCCTCAGGCATGCCCGGCGTGCAGACGCTGGTGCCCGTCATGCTCGACTGCGTGAACAAGGGGATGCTGACGATCGAACGTTTCGTCGACCTCACTTCGCACGGCCCCAACCGCATCTTCGGCATGGCCGGCAAGGGCCGCATCGCCGAGGGCTATGACGCCGACTTCACCATCGTCGACATGAAGGCCAAGCGCATCATCACCAACGACTGGATCGAAAGCCGCTGCAAGTGGACCCCGCATGATGGCCGCGAGGTGACCGGCTGGCCCATCGGCACCTACGTGCGCGGCCGCCGCGTCATGTGGAACGACGAGATCATCGGCCAGGCCCACGGTCAACCCATCCGCTTCGTGGAAGCGCTTTAGCCTTAGAGAGGAACCACCATGTCCTTCCGTGCCATTCTCATTTCGAAGACCGACGCCGGCCAGACGGCCGCGCTCACCCGCCTCGAGGAGTCGGACCTCATGGAGGGCGACGTCACGGTCGACGTCACGCACTCCTCGGTGAACTACAAGGACGGCCTCAACATCACCGGCAAGGCGCCCATCGCGCGGCGCTTCCCGCTGATCCCCGGCATCGACTTCGCCGGCGTTGTCCGCGCCTCCACCAATCCGCGCTGGAAGGCGGGGGACCACGTGGTGCTCAACGGCTATGGCGTGGGTGAGGGCCACCATGGCGGCTTTTCGGAAGTCGCACGCGTCAATGGCGACTGGCTGGTGCCTGTGCCGAAGGGCTGGACGGCGGCCGACTGCATGTCGGTTGGCGTCGCGGGCTACACCGCCATGCTCTGCGTCATGGCGCTGGAGGAGCAGGGCGTGAAGCCGACGGACGGCGACATCCTCGTCACCGGTGCTGCAGGTGGTGTTGGCACCACGGCCATCGTCATCCTCGCCAAGCTCGGCTATCGCGTCATCGCCTCCACGGGCCGCACCTCGGAAGAGCCATTCCTCAAGAGCCTCGGTGCCGCCGGCATCGTCGACCGCAACGAATTCAACGGCCCGGTCAAGGCGCTCGCCAAGTCGCGCTGGGCGGGCTGCGTCGATTCGGTGGGTTCCACCACGCTGGCCAACGTCATCTCGCAGATGAACCCGGACAGCACGGTGGCCGCCTGCGGCAACGCGCAGGGGCTGGACCTTCCCACCAGTGTTGCGCCCTTCATCCTCCGCGGTGTCAAGCTCGTCGGCGTCAACTCCGTCTCGACGCCCATGCCGCGCCGCCTCAAGGTGTGGGAGCGTCTGGTCACCGACCTCGACCTGTCGAAGCTCCACGCGCTCACCACGCATGTGAATCTCGACGACGTGCCGCAAGTGGCCGCCGACATCGTGGCAGGCAAGGTGAAGGGCCGCGTCGTCGTCGACATCGCCTGAGCGGTTGATGGATCTCTCGCTTCTCGCCATTGGCGTCGCCATCGGCCTCGCGGTCACCGCCCCGCTGGGGCCGGTGAACATCCTCGTCATCCGTAGCGCCATCCGGCGTGGCTTCGGCGTGGCCTTCCTGGCGGGGCTGGGTGCCGTGGTGGCGGATGTGCTCTACGCCTCGGCCGCCGCCTATGGCGTCAGCTGGGTCTCGCATCTCGCTGCTGATTATGCACGGCCCCTGATGATCGCGGGCGGCGTGCTGCTGGTGATAATGGGGGTCTGGCTTGCCCGCAAGCGCATCGAGATCGCCGTTGTCGAGGCCGATGAGCCGCAGACCGCAAAGGTGATCGGAAGAATGCTCGCGGCTTTTGGGCTCACCATCTCGAATCCGGGCGAGTTCTTTGCCTTCATCGCCATTTTCGGCGCCATGAGCGGCCTGCTGAACCTGCATGGGGATGCAGCAAGACCGCCGACGGTCATCACTGGGGTGGCTATCGGCGGCGTATTGTGGTGGCTGTTTCTGAGTTTTCTGGTGTCGCGCTTCCGGAACCGCATCAGCGACGCGGCGCTGGGCCGCATCAACCGTTGGACCGGGGTCCTGATCGCTGCCTTCGGCTTCGCTCTCCTGCTGGAGGCGCTGGCCTGAGGCTTACTGGCGCGTGGTGCGCGCCAGCGTGAACTCACCGCCCCGGATGCGTTCCGGCAGTCGCTGGCACATCACGGCAACGGGTTCCTCGCCGTAGGTCGAGATGAGGTCTGAGAGAGCTGCGAAGATCGCAGCGGTGGCGATGCAGTCCCGGTCGACGCCCTCATGGGCAGCTT
>CAMDBX010000048.1 GCA_945889445.1 Rhizobium sp. Q54 | reverse complement strand
GAATATAGAGTGCCGAAACGTATGGTATGTTAGCGATTTCTGGGTCGCTTTGTAATCTGTTCTATTTTTTCTCCAGCTTCATTCCGTATTCATTCACGCTCTTCAATTTGGTGAGATCCACTTTAGGCTTCAATCGGTTCTTCTGGAATGGGGAATAGTCAACATCGTGGTGAATCCGACCGTATCGTTCAACGATCTCTGTCACATCTGGATAGATTGCTTTTAGCATCTCGGATTTCTTGCGCGTCCCTTCTGCTCGTTCTTCCTGTCCCTCTGGCGCGTAGAATTCGTCAGTATTCCCTCCCTTCACTGTCTGGGTAGCTGCTTTGCCTTGGAGGAACGAGTTGAATTGAATCGTGCAATCACCGTCCGATAGAACGTCAAGGGACAGAATCGTATCTTCGTTGTAGCGCCCCCGAAAACGATGCTTGTAATCGTTATCAAGAAGAAGACAGGAGTAGATACGGGTATTCTTCACGAACGGTGGATAAGCCTGATCTGGCGCGATAAAGAACCGATATTGAAATCCTGCAACAGGTACATTCTCGTAGCGGTCCACGTAGTCTTCTGCCGCGCGGAAAATCGCTCCATCGGCTACGCGAATGCGTTTGTTCTCATGAAGTCGGTAGAAGTCCGAGATGTTGTCATCAAGAACCCATGATCTATTGAAGCCATTGTTCTTTGCGTGATCCATACACCAGTTTCGCGCTGGTCCTGGTCCATCACCGTGATTTGAGAAGGGCAGCGTTAGAATCTTTTTTGGAGAGATAAAGACTGCGTAGGCGTCATAGTCCTGTGGCTCTACCGCGATGTAGTAAGGCACTTTCATCCGTTCCAACGTCCGAGCGGTCTGTCTTGTTCCCGCTCTCCCCTTACTGACGATATAGACAGGGTATCTCGGGTTCTTGTTCTTGGTAGTTGAAACCCAAAACGTGGACGTCAAATCGTCATCTGGTCGTTCGGGATACCATATGCTCTTGGTCGCAACGCTGATTGACTGACATGTCCTGTTTGCAAATTCCATGAACGCCTTCTTGGTATCAAAGCGAACAGAGAAAGAGATAAAGGACGGAACTTCTTCATTCGTGAAGCTGGGCATGTTGACCCAGTGACGATTATAGAACCAGTTCTTGAAGCGCAGTCTGTCTTTTTTCTTTTGGGAAAGTGTTTGTGGCTTTGAGTGTTTGTTCTCGTTGAACTTCCACGTTGCTGCAGGAAATGTATCTCTGTGGCTGAACGTAAATGCTTGTTCGGACCGATAGAGCGGTCGCTTGATGCATCTCGCAAATGCGTCACAGTCCTTCTTGGTTTTTAGGTGAACGTTGAGTTCATAAGCGAACAGTTTTTGCTTTTTCTGCTTCTTCTGCGTTTTGGCTTGCTCCGATTTCTTTCGCGGATGCTTTCGGAGATAAGCCTCAGTCTCTGGAACAAGATTATTGTACCCAGCAACACCCTTCTTCGCAGCCATCGCTTCCTCCTAAGACTTCTTTGGAGCCTTTTTCGCAGAGGGTTTCGTCTTACTCTTCACTATGCGCTGGCTTGGCTTCGCAAGAATCTTTGCAGCAGAACCACTGCGACGTTTGGCTTTGTAGTATTTATCTCTTATCTTTGTAATGTCGTCTTCAACAGCGAACACCTTCCCTTTCGGAAGTTTGCGCTGCAATTCACCAAGTAGCTCTTCCACCTCTTTGATATCCACTTTACAGAGGTGCTGACCTGTTTTCTTGTCAAATGCGAAAAGATCCTTGCTCACGTAGAACTTCGCCAGCAGCACCATCTTTTCCTTATTCACAGGCGACTGCGATGGCTGATGAGTGGCGAACCACCGCTCTACGAAAACATCAATCTCCTGCGACGTAGCGTCAGGATGAATGAGCGGTGTGTCCCCCTTCATTCCCCACTCGGACTGAGGCTCATCAACCGACTTTCGCGTGGGATGAATCGTCAGGCACACCTCAAACAGCTTCTTGTCTCTTTGCAGAAGCAAATGGGTGGAATACAGAGCCCGCATACTGGTCGGCAGTCGCTGTAGGTACTTTTCGCTGTCCTTCAGGGTCGCTGTGTGAGCGATCACTTCACCAGCAGCACCGTATTTTGCGAGGTTGGGAAGTTGCCCGAAGAGCTTGTCCATTTCCTTGCTGGCATACCAGTTGCGGAACTCTTCCTCGTATTCGTCCTTTTGACTACCTTTCCGACGCATGTAGCGTTTGCGAATACCCGCCGCGAGAAGGAAGAGCTGAAATCGGTTCTCGCGGTCGGCTGCGAAGTGTCTGCGAATGTCGCGGGCAAGAGCATCGGTTAGCGCCAGGGTGTTATCCCCAGGGATGCTGTAGCGCAGAGAAGCGTCGGCAGGCATGGTCCCCCATCCACTAAAATCCTCTGCTGCATTCTGTAACGTTCCCACGGGAAAGTTGATCGGTATTTCTACCTCACGCTAGGGCAGGTGATGTTTAGGAGGGATGTTCTTGGAGGTGTGTCGTTTTGCCACAGAGCGTTGTGGCTGGGCGGTTTAGGTAGGGGGTTTGGTCCTCTTCCATAGTTCATCCGCACCAGTTGGAACCCTTCTCATTCCCCGTGATGGGCGTTCGGCAGACGAAGCCACGATGCAGAGCAGGCAAAGCCAGAGTGTATATGTGTGTAGAACTCTTTCGGACGATAATCCGCCAAGGTTTATCGTCCGCAAGTCACTGTTTTTATTGATAAATTTGGTAGCGGGAGAGGGACTCGAACCCCCGACCCCAGGATTATGATTCCCGTGCTCTAACCAACTGAGCTACCCCGCCAGAGTGGCCGGGGATATAGGGCGGCGTCCGCCTTGAAGTCAAGCCGCGTGTTCACTGTCATGGTCGCTCTCGGGGTCCTTCTGGACGAAGGTGCGATAGAGCGAGATGAACAGGAAATACAGGCTCGCCGCCACCCACACCCACAGCTGCACATCCTCCACCGGGCCCCAACCGGCGCGGTCCTTGGCCTGAATGATGAGCGACAGCGACATCGCCGCCCACAGCACCGTCATCGGTATGGTGACCTCGCGCCAATGCGCCACCCGCAGCGGGTGCACGAACTTGATCGGAATGAAGGTCAGCACGCAGAGGAAGGCGATGGTGAGGAGGTTGGTGAGCGGCCCCGTCTGCAGCACGAAGAAATACAGAACCACCACGTTCCACAGCGCCGGGAAGCCGACGAAGTAATAGTCGTCCGACTTCATGCCGACATTGGCGAAGGTGTAGCACGACACCGCCATGATGGCCGCCGCCGAGATCAGGCTCCAGGTCTGGCCGGAGAAGATGAAGTCCACCGGCGTCATGTCAAACCAGTAGACCATGAGCGCCGGCACGGCCACATAGGTGAAGAAGTCGATGACATTGTCCAGCGTGCGGCCGTCCACATTGGGCGTGTATTCCAGCACGCGCGCCTTGCGCGCCAGCGTGCCGTCCACCCCGTCGACGAACAGGGCGAGGCCCAGCCACATGAAGGCCGCCACCGCGTCGTTCTTCAGCACCGAGACCAGCGCCAGGAAGCCCAGGACGATGCCGCAGGTGGTGAAGGCATGGACCGCCCACGCGACACCCTTCTTTACCTCGCGGTCGAGGTTGGGGTGCAGGTTGATCTTGGCCAAGGCGCGGATTCTCCCATGTGAAGCCCGACTATAGGAAAGCCGGGTGCCGGTGGCAAATGTCTAGGCCCGCGTGTAGAGCCTCCTGAACCAGGGGGAGGACTCCGGGTCGCGAACAGGGTTTCAGGTTCTGGCGATGAATCCGCCGCCCAGCACCAGCTGGCCCGGCCCCTCGCCCGCATAAAGCACGCAGGCCTGGCCGGGCGAGACGCCATATTCCCCGCCACGGATGGTAACGACGGGCCCTTGCGCGTCCTGCCGGATGTCGGCCGGCACCGGCGGCCGTGCCGAACGGATCTTGGCAAACACCGGCGCAGGCTCCGCCGTGAGCGGCGCGCCCAGCCAGTTGAGGTCGGTGACGCGAATGTCCTCCTGCCGCAGCGCCTCGCGCGGGCCAACGATCACGCGGCGCGCCTTGGCATCGATCTTCGCCACATAGAGGGGCTCGGCTCCGGCAATCCCCAGGCCGCGGCGCTGCCCGATGGTATAATGAACGATGCCCTCGTGCCGCCCCAGCACCCGGCCCTCGAGATCCACGATCTCGCCCGGCTCCACCCCCTCGGGGCGCAGCTTGCGGATGAGAGCTGCATAGTCGCCGTCCGGCACGAAGCAAATGTCCTGGCTGTCCGGCTTGTCGGCCACCGCAAGGTCAAGCTCCGCCGCAATGGCCCGCGTCTCCGCCTTGGTCAGCGTGCCCAGCGGAAAGCGCAGGTAGTCAAGCTGGGGCTGGGTGGTGGCGAACAGGAAATAGCTCTGGTCGCGGGACAGGTCAGCGGGCGTGAACATGTCACGCCGGGCCGAGCCGTCGCCGCGTGCCCGGCTCTCCACATAATGCCCGGTCGCCAGCACGGCAGCATCGAGGTCCTGCGAGCGCGTCAGCAGGTCGGCGAACTTGACCGTCTGGTTGCAGGTCACGCAGGGGATCGGCGTCTCGCCGCCGAGATAGCTCTCCACGAAGGAGTCGATCACCGCTTCCTTGAAGCGCGATTCGAAGTCGAGCACATAGTGCGGAATGCCGATCTCGGAGGCCGCCCGCCTGGCATCATGGATGTCCTGGCCAGCGCAGCAGGCGCCCTTGCGCCTGACGGCCTCGCCATGGTCATAGAGCTGCAGGGTGATGCCGACCACGTCGAAGCCCGCCTGCTTCAGGAGCGCCGCTGTCACGGTCGAATCCACCCCGCCCGACATGGCGCAGACCACGCGGATGGCGGACGGGTCTCCGGCAAGGCCGACCGTCTCGCGAACGCCGTCAATAAGGGACTGTCCGATCATGGTTGCCCGCTAGATGGGGGATCGCGGCCCGAATGTAAACCGCCTCCCGCGTCCGGTTGTAGCGAAATGGGACCCGCCGAGTCTCGTCGTTTGGGAAATCTTCAGAACTACTTAGGCGATTTTTAAGAGGCCGCGCATAGGCTTGGTTCCAGTGAGTAAGGTGCGTATCGAGTTGGTTGAGTCTTTCATGAACGGTCAGTTGCGTTCCCGCGTGAACTACGTCATCGGTCCCGATGGCAGCCCGCTGACGGTTGCCGATCTGCCACCCCCTGGCAATCAGCGCTGGGTGATCCGCCGCAAGGCGGAGGTGGTTGCGGCTGTCCGGGGTGGTTTGTTGAGTTTGGAGGAGGCGTGCGAACGCTACGTCCTCACCGTCGAAGAATATCTGAGCTGGCAGCGGTCCATCGACCGCCACGGGCTCGCTGGCCTGCGGACAACCCGCATCCAGGACTATCGCGCGAACTAGAGTCTCTGCAAAGTTGAGTGTCGGGGCCGGAGTTGATCTCCGGCCCCTTTCCATTGCGCGCCAGTGTGGCAGATTGCGGCAATGAAGATCCTGGTCCTCCACGCCCACCCGCGCCTGTCGGCCTCCGTCGTGCAGCGCGCCATGCTGCGCGCCATCGAAGGCCTGGACGACGTCACCCGCGTCGACCTCTATGCGGAATACCCAGGCATGGACATCGACGTGCCGCGCGAGCAGCGGCGCCTCCTCGATCATGACGTGATCGTGCTGCAGCACCCCCTCTACTGGTACTCTTCCCCCGCCATCATCAAGGAGTGGCAGGACCTGGTGCTCGAAAACGGTTGGGCCTATGGCCCGGGCGGCACGAAGCTCGCAGGCCGCTTCCTGATGTCGGCGATTTCCACGGGGGGCCCGGAACAGGCCTACCACCACGCCGGCCGCAACCGCTTCGAGATCACCGAGTTGCTGAGCCCCTTCAACCAGACGGCCTGGCTCTGCTCCATGGCCTGGCTTGCGCCCTTCGTCATCCACGCCGGTCGCCGCATGTCCAATACCGAGCTGTCGAGCGCTGCCGAAAGCTACCGTGACCTGATCGTCGGCCTGCGTGACGGCACCATCGACCCGCTGACGCGGCTCGCCCCCGGTTTCACGCTGCCGCCCGCCTTTGTAGAAGGGATCAGCCGATGAACCCGCAGGATCTTCTCCTCGGCGCCTTCATCTATCTTGCCGCCGCCGTCATTGCGGCACCGGTGGCAACCCGGCTCGGGCTCGGTTCGGTGCTGGGCTATCTGGTGGCGGGCATGGTCATCGGCCCGTCGCTGCTCGGCCTCGTCGGCCAGGAGGGCGCGCATGTGATGCACTTCGCCGAATTCGGCGTTGTCGTCATGTTGTTCCTCGTCGGCCTCGAACTGCAGCCGTCGAAACTGTGGGAGCTGCGCCGCCCCATCATCGGGCTGGGCGGTCTGCAGGTTCTGGTCACCGCGCTCGCGCTGGGCGGCGGCGCGCTGGCCATTGGCTTCGGCTGGAAGGCCGCACTTGCCACCGGCCTGATCCTTGCGATGTCGTCGACGGCAATCGTGCTGCAAAGCCTCAATGAGCGCGGCATCCTCAAGACCACCGCCGGGCAATCGTGCTTCTCCGTGCTGCTGTTCCAGGACATCGCGGTCATCCCCATCCTCGCCTTGCTGCCACTGCTCGCCGCCGCGCAGGCGCATGACACGCATGACACCTCGCTCATCGGCGACCTGCCGGGCTGGGCCCAGACCATCGCCGTGCTTGCCGCCGTCGGCGTGGTGGTGCTGGCCGGGCGCTTCCTCACGCGACCGTTGTTCCGTCTCGTGGCCGAAACAGGCATGCGCGAGGTGTTCGTCGGTCTCGCACTGGTGATGGTGGTGGGCATCGCGTTGCTGATGCAACTCGTGGGGCTGTCCGCGGCACTCGGCACCTTCCTCGCCGGCGTGGTGCTGGCCGAAAGCGAATACCGCCACGAGCTCGAGATGGATCTCGAGCCTTTCAAGGGCCTGCTGCTCGCGGTGTTCTTCATCGCGGTGGGTGCAGGCATCGACTTTTCGCTGCTGTTCGGTCAGCCGCTGTTCATCCTCGGCCTCGTCGCGGGTTTCATCGCGGTGAAGCTCGTCGTGCTCTTCGTGCTGGCGCGGCTTTTCGGCATGTCCACGCCGGATGCTTCGCGCTTTTCCTTCGCGCTCGCCCAGGGCAGCGAATTCGCCTTCGTGCTGATTTCCTTCGCTGCGGGGCTTGCCCTTCTCGATCCCGCGCAGGCGGGCTTGCTCGTGGCGGTCGTGGCGCTGTCAATGGCCGCGGCACCGCTGCTGATGATCTTCGACGCGCGCGTGCTGCAGCCGCGCTTCGCCAGCGCCGGCGAAACGCGCGAGAACGATCATATCGATGAAAGCGGCACCCGCGTCATCATCGCCGGTCACGGCCGCTATGGCATGACGGTGGGCCGCATCCTGCAGGCCAGCGGCATTCGCGCAGTGGTGCTCGACCATGACGGCGAGCAGATCGATGCGCTCAGGAAATTCGGCTACAAGGTCTATTACGGCGATGCCTCGCGCCCCGATCTGCTCGAGGCGGCGGGCGCTGCCGAGGCGCAGGTCCTGGTCATCGCCATCGACGACCGTGAGAAGGCGCTGGAAATCGTCGAGACAGCGCGTCGCCACTTCCCCAACCTCCGCATCCTCGCCCGCGCCTTCGACCGCGTGCATGCCTACAGGCTGTTCAACGCCGGGGTGGAAGACGTCCACCGCGAGGTCTTCGCCTCCTCGGTGGACATGGGCGAGCAATTGCTGGTCAGGCTTGGGTTTCACCCCTTCGAGGCCCGCCGCGCCGCAAGCCGCTTCAAGTCCCATGACGAGAAGCTTATCCGCCGCGCCGCCAAGCACGTGGACGACACCCAGCGCCTCATCGACCTCGCGCGCCAGGGCAGCGAGGAAATCGAACGCGTTCTCGCCACCGACATGGGCGACACCCCGCAGTCGCCCGACCACGGCTGGGAAGCGCCGGATGCGAAGCCGCGCGAGTCCTAGTCAGTCTTCAGGACTTGTCGATCAGGTTGTTCAGGGAGATGTGCAGCGGTTCGCCCGCGGCGGCGTCAGTCAGGCTGTCGCGGTGCGGCCATCCGGCCCCTCAGTTGCTTCAGCAGCGCGGGGCCCGTCAGCAGGGACGTCGAGTAGCCTTCATTGCCGAGCAGGAGCCGCAGCTTCTGGAGCGAGTCCGCCTCGCCCGAGTCGGCAATCTCGAAGGCGCGTTCGATGGTCGACTTGCAGTTCAGCTGCTGGCTCAATGGAAGCATCCTTATCGCGGGCAACACGGGTCCTAGTCGGTGGACGTCAGGAACCAGAAGAGATACCCGATGCCTGCCAGGCACAGAAGCGAAAAACCCAGAAGTGCAATCATGGCGTTGCGTCCCATTATCGCCCGCCTGCGCCAGGTCGTGCGGTTCAGTCAAAACATTGTCCGGGTGGAACACGTGTCGCGATACCCGAGGCCGAAAGTTTGCAGAGCCGGAGAAATGATCGCTCCGGCTCCGCAAGTTTGCTTAGGCCTTGGGCGCGGAGGCGGGGCTCTCGGGCTTTGCCGGGTCGACCTTGGGAACCATCGTCTCGGGCTTCGGCTGGGCGACGACGGGCTTGGTCACGTCGGGCGTGCTATTTGTATTGGTCATTGAAATCATCCTTGTCTGAAACCACTGCCAGCCGATTGGCCCGCAGATCGACACCCGCGTTGCCGCGCGCGCTTCGGCAAGATTGCTCTCGCCGGCCGTAAACATCTGAAACATGTCGGAAGTAAATGCTTGATATGGGGAGGCCCAGACCGAACGGCAAGGTAATTCGCGCGTTCCGGTAGCGCCCGGTAGCTGGGGGGATGCATTCGGGCCCTCCGCGCGCTAAACAGCCTGACCAGTTCCTGTGAGAAAGCAATGGCCGACAACATCCACGACGTCCAGATCGACCCCCGCAACCTGAACATCCTGATCTCGGTCAACGGCAAGCTCACGCCGCGCGCGGAGGCGATGGTGTCCGTCTTCGACTCAGGCTTCATCCTCGGCGACGGCGTGTGGGAGGGCCTGCGCATGGTGAAGGGTGGCGTTCCCTTCCTGCGTGAGCACATCGAGCGGCTCTATGAAGGCGCCAAGGCCATCTTCATGGACATCGGACTTGCGCCTGACGAGCTGGTGAAGCGCCTGTTCGACTGCCTTGATGCCAACAAGATGGAAGACGGCGTCCACATCCGCCTCATGGTCACCCGCGGCGTGAAGGCAACGCCCTACCAGGACCCGCGCGTGACGATCGGCAAGCCCACCATCGTCATCATTCCGGAATACAAGACGCCCAACCCTGAGAAGATGGAGAAGGGCCTGTCGCTCCACACCGTCAATGTGCGACGCGGCTATCCGGACGTGCAGGACCAGAAGCTCAACTCGCACTCGAAGCTCAACTGCATCACCGCCTGCATCCAGGCGGCCAATGCAGGCGCCGATGAAGCCCTGATGCTCGATCCACACGGCTTCGTCGCCACCTGCAACTCGACGCATTTCTTCATCGTCAGGCGCGGCGAGCTGTGGACCTCAACCGGGCAGTACTGCATCCCCGGCATCACGCGCGGCAACATGATTAGGCTGGCGAAAGACCTCGGCATCCCGGTGTTCGAGAAGCCCTTCTCGCTTTACGATGTCTATGGCGCGGATGAAGCCTTCGTCACCGGCACCTTCGCGGGATTGATCCCGGTACGGATCATCGACGGCCGGCCGGTGCGCAACCCCTTGTCGAATGAGGAGTGGTCGGGCGCTGGCCCAATCTCGCGCCGGCTGTCGGCTGCCTACAAGGAACTCTGCGTCAAGGACGCGCGGAGGAGCCTCTAGCATGAGCACCAACATCGCCATGTGGTCGGGCCCGCGCAACATCTCGACCGCCATGATGTATTGCTTCGGCAACCGGCCGGATTGCGTGGCCTGGGACGAACCCTTCTACGCCTTCTCGCTCGTCCACCACGGCAACGACCACCCGATGCGCGACGAGATCATCGCAGCGGACGACAAGGACTGGGACAGCCTCGTGGCGAAGTGCCTCGGCGCCGCGCCAAAGCCCGTCTTCTACCAGAAGCACATGACGCACCACATGCTGAAGGGCTGGGACAGAAGCTGGATCAATGGCCTCACCAACGCCTTCCTCATCCGCGCGCCGGAGCGCGTGCTGACGAGCTATACCAAGAAGTGGTCGGACGTGACATTGCGCGACATCGGCTTCGTCGAGCAGGCGGAGATCTTCGACATGGTGGCCCAGCAGCTGGGCCACGCGCCCCCTGTGGTCGACACCGACGACATCCTGAACGACCCGCGCGGCACCCTCAACCGCCTCTGCGAAGCCTGCGGCATTGCCTTCGATGATCACATGCTGTCATGGCCCTCGGGGCCCAAGCCCTTCGATGGCGTCTGGGCGCCGCACTGGTACAATGCCGTATGGGCCTCCACAGGCTTCGGCGCACCCCCGCCGGAACCCGCCCCGCTTCCCGCCCACCTCCAGAACATCGCCGATGAGGCGCGGCCCTCTTATGAGCGGCTGAAGGCGTTCAAGCTCTGAAGCTGAGCACCGCCCTTTCGTGCCGCCACCCCGGCGAAGGCCGGGATCCCGCTTTCTCACCGCATGTGCCGAACCAAAGCGGGACCCCGGCCTTCGCCAGGGTGACGGAACAAATATGCGCCCTCAAACGAAAATCGCCGGGGCATGCCCGGCGACCTCGAAACTTGATGATGGCGATCGGCCGTCACCGCATCGCGGCAACCTGCAGCGGCATCGCGGCACCGAAGCCCATTGCGTCCTTCTCGGCCAGCATCTCGGCGCGGCGCAGTTCCTGCTCTTCATTGGCCAGCGCAAGCTGGGCCTCGTTGAGCTGGTCGCGCAATTCGCCGATCGAGCGCAGCAGATTGTCGCGCCGCGCACGGGCCGATTTGGCCGACAGGGAATAGTTGAAATGGCTGGGGTCGCTGACGCCGGTGCGGCCTTCCTCGAACTTCACCTGCGCATCGAGATCATCGAACTTCCGGGTGAAATCCTGGATCATGAAGTCGATGTCGGCAACCTGGCGCCGCTTTTCCTCGGTGCGGAAACGGTGCAGCCGGAGGAGCGTTTCGCGTGAACGCATATTGGACCCCTTACTCTACTCACAAAGTCTGGAAGGCGTCCCAAACGCCCCCTTCCCACGATTCGCCGAATCACCTACGCAAGAGATTCCGGCAGTCGTGCAGTTCACATGATGGCCCGGTAAGCTTAAGGGGCGGTTACCGGCCAGTCGTGCCGGTACACAGGGGTTTTGGCGCCGTTGCGCCGCTGTTGGCATCTAGATGTAGCGGTTCAGGGGAATCGGACCCTACATCTCGGTTAACGAGTCAACAGGATTCTGCTGTGAGATTAGGGTTTGTTAACCTTTCCCGACATATCTTAAGCGTCATCGTTAACGGTTAGTTGTGCGCCAAGGCCTGGTCGGCCGCGCAAACCGGAAGGCTCCAGAACGGGGCTAGGGACCATAGGGGATTCGAGATGAGGGTATTGCTGATCGAGGATGATACCGCGACGGCCCAGAGCATCGAACTGATGCTCAAGTCTGAAGGTTTCAATGTCTACACCACCGATCTGGGCGAAGAAGGCGTCGACCTCGGCAAGCTCTACGACTACGACATCATCTTGCTCGACCTGAACCTGCCCGACATGTCGGGCTACGAGGTCCTGAAGACGCTGCGTGTGGCCAAGGTCAACACGCCCATCCTCATCCTCTCGGGCCTCGCCGGCATCGAGGACAAGGTCCGGGGCTTAGGCTTCGGCGCCGACGACTACATGACCAAGCCCTTCCACAAGGACGAGCTGGTCGCCCGCATCCACGCCGTCGTTCGCCGCTCCAAGGGCCACGCCCAGTCGGTGATCGTCACCGGCGACCTCTGCGTGAACCTCGACACCAAGACCGTCGAAGTGGGAGGCGCTCGCGTCCACCTCACCGGCAAGGAATACCAGATGCTGGAGCTGCTCTCGCTCCGCAAGGGCACCACGCTCACCAAGGAAATGTTCCTCAACCACCTTTACGGCGGCATGGACGAGCCCGAGCTCAAGATCATCGACGTCTTCATCTGCAAGCTGCGCAAGAAGCTGGCCAACGCGGCGGGCGGCAAGAACTTCATCGAAACCGTCTGGGGCCGCGGCTACGTGCTGCGCGAGAACGCCCCCGCGATGGGCGAAGAGATCCGCGTCAGCGCCTGATCTCGCCGTGACCGACAAAAGAGGCCGCCCACCGGGCGGCCTCTTTGTTTGGGCCAGATGTCTTCTCCCGCTCCTTCAGCGGGAGAAGAAGGGACCCGTTGCGGAACGCAACGGGGAGATGAGGGAGGGCGCACGCTGCAGTCGCCGGAGACCGCGTTCCCTCACCTTCCCCAACTTCGTTGGGCCCCCGTCCTCTCCCGTTTCACGGGAGAGGACGAGTTGCGCGGATCAGGCCCGCGCCGGATGAAAGCTGGGAACCCCCTGCTCACGCGCCGTGAACCAGCGCTCGATCAGGTGGTCGAGCGAGATGACGCCCGGACCCCGCGTGAGGATCATCACCAGCACCCTGCCCCACAGCAGGCTTTCCACCCATGACGCCGGATAGACGAAGGTGACGATCACCAGCGTCATGGCGATCAGCGGCAGCGTTGCCAGCCGGGTGGCAAGCCAGGCGAAGAGCAACAGCGGCACACCGATTTCAACCATCATCGCCAGGCGCGCGGCAAGTTCCGGCGGCAGCAGCGGCAGGCGATATTCATCGGCGAACAGCGCGGCAAGGGCTGCCGCCACGTCGAAGGAAGGTTCCCCGGCAAGGCCGGCATCTGCCGCAGACCCAAGGCTGTCGCCGGCACCAAGCCGCGCGCGGAAGGTGAATGCGCCGGGGCCAAGGCGGCGCATGGTGAAGCGCCCGCGCGCATCGTTGTGGATCGTTGTGGATCATCCTCGCCGCCCCCGCCCTGCTTGTTGCCGCCGTGGGTTATGAACGCGCGGTGCTGCCAGCGTCCGCCTGGCGGTCGGCACAGATGGGCACCAGCTGGCTGCACTGCCTCGTGCTGGTTCCGGCCTTCGGCCTGTTGCCGCTCGCCCTTGCGCTCTGGGGCATCCGGCAGGGCGCTTCCACCAGGCCAGCACTCACCGGCTTCCTCGCAGGTCTGCTGGCAGGCGGGCTGGGTGCTGCGCTGGTAGTCTGGCCTCAGGCCGCCTTCACGACGACGTCCGCCTCGTCCATGTCCATGCTGAGCGACAGTCCGGCGGAGCGCGCCAGCTGCTTGGCGTAATAGGGCTGAACGAGTCGGGCATCGAGTGCGGTCAATTCGGTCGTTCCCGCCAGCACGCCTGAAATCTGTTCCGGCACCTTGGCACGGTCGCCGGCGGCGCGCGCCGTGAAGGTGTCGCCTTCGACGGTAACGGTGACGAGGCCGCCGCGCGGAATTCCCGCCATCGCCATCAGCATCATGTTGAGGACCAGCTTCACCTGCTGCTTCGGGCGGTTCTCGCGGGGCGCGTTCCACTCGAGCTTCACCTTCTCGTCACCCACGAAGGCCTTGGCGATCTCGCCCGCCTCGCCCATGTCGACCAGCGCACCCGCCGAGCCCGCAGCGCCAAAGGCGATGCGGCAGAACTTCAGCTTCGCCGCCGCCGTCTTGGCGGAGGAGCGCACCATGTCGAGGGCCGTCGCCTTGGTCTCGGCGTCCATCTCGGGGTCGTCGATCAGCTCCAGCCCGTTGGCGATGGCGCCCACCGGCGAGATCACGTCATGGCAGACGCGGCTGCACAACAGTGCGGCAAGGTCGAGATCGGAGAGCTTCGCATCCACGGGGGCGAGGTCGGACATGGGTGTTCCTTGGGACGAGTGATTCGTGTGACTGTTGTAGCACCGAGACTTAAATATTTCCGCATTGACGGCCCGGCATTTCGCGACCAAGAAACGGCCCGCGATACCCCGGAGAGACCATCCCGATGAATCCCGTCCCCTCCTCCTTGCTGCAGTCCCTCGTCGACCTGTCGATCCGTGCCGGAACCGAGATCATGGCGATCTACGCCACCGATTTCTCCGCCAAGGAGAAGGGCGACCTGACGCCGGTGACCGAGGCTGACGAGGCCGCCGAGCGCATCATTCTCACCGGCCTGTCGAAAATCGACGGCTCCGTGCCGGTGATCTCCGAGGAGGCCGCCTCGGCGGGCCGCATCCCGGACGTGTCCACGAAGTTCTTCCTCGTCGACCCGCTCGACGGCACCAAGGAATTCATTTCGAAGAACGGCGAGTTCACCGTCAACATTGCCCTTGTCGAACATGGCGTGCCGGTGGCGGGCGTGGTCTATGCCCCCGCACTGAAGCGCATCTTCTGGGGCGAGAAGGGTATGGGCGCCGCGCACGGCAAGGTCGATGGCGATACCGTCTCAGCCTGGCACCGGCTCGCCGTCCGCCCCCTCCCCGCCGACGGCGCCACCGTGGTCGCCTCGCGCTCGCACCGTGACCAGGCCACCGAGGACTTCCTCAAGACGGTCAAGGTCAAGTCTCTCTGCTCGGCGGGCTCGTCCCTGAAGTTCTGCCTCATCGCCGCGGCGGAGGCTGACCTCTACCCGCGCTTCGGCCGCACCATGGAATGGGACACGGCGGCGGGCCACGCCGTGCTGCTGGCGGCGGGCGGCAAGGTCGTCACCGTGGAGGGCCCGGTGCTCAGCTATGGCAAGCGGGCCCGCGGCTACGACAATCCGGGCTTCATTGCCAGCGCCTGACGCTACCCTGGCTTGAGGAAGCGTTAACCAACGCGCAAGTCCCCGCTGTTACTCTTCGCCCCATGAGGGGTGCTGCCATCGGCTCGCCATGAGCGGCTGGCACCACTTCGATGTCAATTGCGTGAGGAGTCCCATGCTCAAGAAGTCGATGATCGTTTCGCTGGCGCTCGGCCTGCTCGCCGCCGCACCGCTTCCCGCCCAGGCCCAGACCACGGGTTCCGTGTCCAAGGCTCAAGCCACCTCGAGTGACACCTTCACGCCGGATGAGATCGTCAACGCCGGCCACGGCTTCTTCGGCAAGGCCTCGCGCGATTTCGCGCGCGCCGTAGAGACCGTGTTCGAGAAGCAGGGCCAGCCCACCGCCTATATCGTGGGCGAGGAATTGGCCGGTTCCTTCGTCGGCGGCCTGCGCTATGGCGAAGGCACCATCTATTACAAGTCGGGCGAACAGCAGCGCATCTACTGGCAGGGCCCGTCGGTCGGCTTCGACTTCGGCGGCAACGGCTCGCGCAGCCTGGTGCTGGTCTACAATTCCCACAGCCCCACGGAACTCTACACCCGCTTCGGCGGCGTCGAGGGCTCGGCCTATTTCATCGGCGGCGTGGGGGTGAACTTCCAGCAGCAGGGCAACATCGTGCTGGCGCCCATCCGCACCGGCGTCGGTGCCCGCCTGGGCGCCAATGTCGGCTACCTGAAATATTCCAGCAAGCCGACCTGGAACCCCTTCTGACGCCAAACCTTTGCCGCCTCCCCGGGGGGCGGCCATCGTCACGTCACCTTTGCGCGATTTGACGGCACCGGGCACGCCGCGGGCTGGCATTCGGCCGGCCGATTGGCTACTGTAGTGCGAGTGCCGGAGGGGCCTGATGTCTCAGACAGAGACGATATTGCTGATCGTGCTGGGGTTCTCGCTGGCGAGCCTCATCGCGCTGTTCATGGCGCGCGGCCTGTGGACCGCCGCCATCAAGGTCGGCGCGCGCCGCATGCAGCGCCAGGTGCCCTCCTCCCTCGTCGGCCTGCAGACCGAGCGTGACCGGCTGCGCGCCGAATACGCCATGCTCTCGCAGCGCCTGGGCGCCCGGCTGGAAGCCGCAAAGACGCAGATGGCCGAGCACATGGCTGATGTCAGCCGCCATCGCAATCGGCTTCACGAACTGGAAGCGCTGGAGGCCAACCGCGGCGCCGACAATCGCCGCCTGGCCGAGCGCGTGGTTGAGCTTGAGTTTGAACTGGCCCAGGCCCGCGCCACCGAGCACGACCTGCGCCGCGAACTCGCCGCCCGCGACGAGGCCCTGGCCCACGCCACCCGCGCCCACAAGCCGCACCACCCGGCGCCAGATGCGCCCCATGTCCATGCCGCAGCGCCGCCGGAAGATGACGCCGAGGCCCGCCTGCGCCAGCGCATCGACCGGCTGAACGAACGCGCAAAGGCCCAACCCGCCGACGACGTCATCATCCACGCCCCGCCGCCCGACGACCCGCTCATCGCCGAGAAGATGGCCGAGGCCGAACGCCAGACCGAGGACCTGACCCGCGACCTCGAAAAGCTGAATGCCGAATGGCAGGAGCGGCTGGCATCCGCCAACATCGCGGAATCAGAGGCTGACGCCAACGTCATCTCGATGTCCAACCGCATCCGCGACCTCAAGAAGAGCCTGGGGCAGGCCTCCTGACCCTCTTCTGAAACTGTTCCCAAGTTTGACCGGGATCAAAGTGTCAGTTTGCACTGACGTATAGCCTTACTGACGTCCGTCACAGGGAGGGCCATCATGCGCATTCTTCTGCTTCACCCGAATTATCACTCCGGCGGCGCTGAAATCGCGGGCAACTGGCCGCCTGCCTGGGTGGCCTACCTCGCGGGTGCGTTGAAGAAGGCGGGCTACCCCGACCTCCGCTTCATCGATGCCATGACCAACGATCTCTCCGAGGACCAGATCCGCGACATCCTGCGCGAGGAAAAGCCGGACGTCATCGGCTGCACCGCCATCACGCCTTCGATCTACAAGGCCGAACGCCTGCTCGAGATCGCCAAGGAAGAACACCCCAACGCCGTCACCGTGCTGGGCGGCATCCATGCCACCTTCATGTACAACCAGGTGCTGGGCGAAGCGCCGTGGATCGACGCCATCGTGCGCGGCGAAGGCGAGGAGATCATCGTCAACCTCGTTCGCGCCATCGACGAGAAGCGCTGGCCGGAATGCCGCAAGGATATCCGCGGCATTGCCTATCGTGACGGCACCGACGTCATCGCCACCCCCGCCGCACCAACGGTGAAGGATTTGGACGGCATCAGCCCGGACTGGTCGGTGCTGCAGTGGGACAAATACATCTACATCCCCATGGGCAAGCGCGTGGCCATTCCCAACATGGCGCGCGGCTGTCCCTTCACCTGCTCCTTCTGCTCGCAGTGGAAGTTCTGGCGCGATTATCGCATCCGCGACCCCAAGAAGGTGGTGGACGAGATCGAGACGCTGATGCGCGAGCATGACGTGGGCTTCTTCATCCTTGCGGATGAGGAGCCCACCATCAACAAGAAGAAGTTCGTCGCCTTCTGCGAGGAGTTGATCAAGCGCGACCTCAGGATCCTGTGGGGCATCAACACCCGCGTCACCGACATCCTGCGCGACGAGGCCCTGCTGCCGCTCTACCGCAAGGCCGGCCTCATCCATGTCTCGCTCGGCACCGAGGCCGCCGCGCAATTGCAGCTCGACCGCTTCAACAAGGAAACAACCGTCGCGCAGAACAAGAAGGCCATCGAGCTTCTGCGCAATGCCGGCATCGTGGTCGAGGCCCAGTTCATCGTTGGCCTCGAGAACGAAACGCGCGAAACCTTGGAAGAAACCTACCGCATGGCGCAGGACTGGAAGCCAGACCTCGCCAACTGGTCGATGTTCACGCCCTGGCCCTTCTCGGACCTGTTCCGCGATCTGGGCGACAAGGTCGAGGTGTTCGACTACGACAAGTACAACTTCGTGACGCCGATCATGAAGCCGGACGCAATGGACCGCGCCGAACTGCTCGATCGCGTAATGCACAACTACCGCCGCTTCTACATGAAAAAGGCGCTGCTCTCCTATCCATGGGCCGGCTCCGGCGAACGCCGCCGCTACCTGCTGGGCTGCCTCAAGGCCTTCCTCAAGTCAGGCTTCGAGCGGAAGTTCTATGACTTGGGCCGCGTCAACTACTGGGGCAAGAAGGACTCCGTCGACTTCCAGTTCGACCGCAGCCGCACCCGCGCCGACATGAGCAAGGTGGAATGGCAGACCACTCACAACCGCAAGTCCAATCGCCAGGTGGGCCAGGAGGCCGCCGAAGCCATGGCCTGCGGCGGCGGCAAGGACCAGATGGAAGACGCGATGCAATGAGCGATACGGCCCACACGGGCCGGATCGGCCCCAACGCGGTGATCCGCCTCGCGGAGGCGCTGGATGCACTCGAGAGCAAGGCGGTGACGAAGAAGCTCTTCATCGCCGCCAACCTCGAGACTTACGTCCACGCACTCCCGCAGGCCATGGTGCCGGAGGAAGATGTCACTGTCCTCCACCGACACTTGCGCAGCAACTTGGGGCCGCGCCGCGCCGCTTCCGTCTCATGGATCGCGGGCCAGCGCACCGCCGACTATCTTCTCAGCCACCGCATCCCCAAGCCCGTGCAGAACCTCCTCAAGCTGCTGCCCGCAAGGCTTGCCGCCTTCATCCTCCTCAAGGCCATCGGCGCCCATGCCTGGACCTTCGCGGGAACCAGCCGCTTCATCTGGCAAACGGGCCGCCCCATCATCCTCACCTTCGAGGACTGCCCGCTGTGCCGCGGGGACCACGCCAGCGAACCCTGCTGCAACTACTATTCGGCAACCTTCGAACGATTGTTCCGTGCGCTGATAAATACCGACGCCTCGGTCCGCGAAACGCAGTGCATCGCAGCGGGCGGGAGCGCCTGCAAGTTTGAGATAACTTGCTGACGCGCGGCACGCCCCCACCCCTGCCCCTCCCCACGAGGGGGAAAGGAAAACAATTTGACTCATTTCCCGATCCGCTAAATCCTGCCCCTAAAGAATTCCCCTCCCCCTCGTGGGGAGGGGCAGGGGTGGGGGGCCTCCATGGCAAACCGTTTCGCACGATCACTCCGCACGAACGCCACAGCCGCTGAAAGACGTCTCTGGCAGCACCTGCGCCTCCTGAAATCAGAGGGCTGCCATTTTCGCCGCCAGGTGCCACTCGGCGGATACATTGCAGACTTTGCTTGCCACACTGCAAAACTCGTCATCGAGCTAGACGGCGGCCAGCATGGTGATGCCCAGACTTATGACGCACAGCGCACTGAAGTCCTCGCCCGTCAGGGCTATGGAGTCATTCGCTTCTGGAACAACGAGGTCTTCGAAACGCTGGAGGGCGTGGTGGGTCGCATCCGGGAGGAACTCGGTCTGCCGACAACCTTTGATTACTCCGGCAGCACCCCCACCCCTACCCCTCCCCACGAGGGGGAGGGGAAATAGTCCGGCTATGTCCCTTCATGGTCCCCTCCCCCTCGTGGGGAGGGGTGGGGGTGGGGGCCCGCGCACTCCACATTCTCACCGATTGGAGGAACTTGCCCAACATCAAAGTGATCTCCACCACCTTGCCGCCTTCCACCACTCCCCTATGATCACCCCGCATTCGGGAGGAACGAGAATGGACAAGCCCACCTTCGACAAGTCGAAACTGCCCAGCCGCCACGTCAGCGTGGGCCCGGAGAGGGCACCGCACCGGTCCTACTATTACGCCATGGGCCTCACCGCCCAGCAGATCGGCCAGCCCTTCGTCGGCGTCGCCTCGTGCTGGAACGAGGCCGCCCCCTGCAACATCGCGCTGATGCGCCAGGCCCAGGCGGTGAAGAAGGGTGTCGCCGCCGCCCACGGCACCCCGCGCGAATTCTGCACCATCACCGTGACGGACGGCCTCGCCATGGGCCACCAGGGCATGAAGGCCTCGCTGGTCTCGCGTGAGGTGATCGCGGACTCGGTCGAGGTCACCATGCGCGGCCACTGCTATGATGGGCTGGTGGGGCTTGCCGGCTGCGACAAGTCGCTGCCCGGCATGATGATGGCCATGCTGCGCCTGAACGTGCCTTCGGTGTTCATCTATGGCGGCTCGATCCTGCCCGGCATCTTCCGGGGCAAGCAGGTCACCATCCAGGACATGTTCGAGGCCGTGGGCAAGCATTCCGCCGGCCTGATGTCGGACGAAGACCTGGCCGAGATCGAGCGGGTCGCCTGCCCGTCGGCTGGTTCCTGCGGCGGCCAGTTCACCGCCAACACCATGGCGACCGTGGCCGAGGCCATCGGCCTGGCACTTCCCTACTCCTGCGGAGCACCTGCCCCCTATGAGGTGCGTGACACCTTCTGCTACACGGCGGGTGAAAAGGTGATGGAACTGATCGCCCGGAACATCCGCCCGCGTGACATCGTCACTCGCAAGGCGCTGGAGAATGCCGCCACCGTGGTGGCGGCCTCGGGTGGTTCCACAAACGCCGCACTTCACCTGCCCGCCATGGCGCATGAGGCCGGTATCGAATTTGACCTCTTCGACGTGGCCGAGATCTTCCGGAAGACGCCCTACATCGCCGACCTGAAGCCCGGCGGGCGTTACGTGGCCAAGGACCTGTTCGAAGTGGGCGGCATCCCGCTTCTCATGAAGACGCTGCTGGACCACGGCTTCCTGCATGGCGACTGCCTGACGGTGACGGGCCGCACCATGGCGGAGAACATGGAAAGCGTGAAATGGAACCCGGACCAGGACGTGATCCGCCCCGCCAACAACCCCTTTACCGTGACGGGCGGCGTGGTCGGCCTCAAGGGCAACCTCGCCCCCGAAGGCGCCATCGTGAAGGTGGCGGGCATGAAGAACCTGGTCTTCTCCGGCCCCGCCCGCTGTTTCGACAACGAGGAGTCCTGCTTCGAGGCCGTCTCGAAGAAGAACTACAAGGAGGGCGAGGTCCTCGTCATCCGCTATGAAGGCCCGCGCGGCGGCCCCGGCATGCGCGAGATGCTGTCGACCACGGCGGCGCTCTATGGTCAGGGCATGGGTGACAAGGTGGCTCTCATCACCGACGGCCGCTTCTCCGGCGCCACGCGCGGCTTCTGCATCGGCCATGTCGGGCCGGAGGCACAGCTGGGCGGGCCCATTGGTTTGCTGAAGGACGGCGACATCATCACCATCGACGCGGTGGAGGGCACCCTCTCCTGCAACGTCTCGGAGGCCGAATTCGCCGCGCGAGCCAAGACCTGGGCGCCAAAGGCCCACGGCTACAACTCCGGCGCCATCTGGAAATACGCCCAGCAGGTGGGCCCCGCCGTCAACGGCGCCGTCACCCACCCCGGCGGCGCTGCGGAGACGACGAGCTACGCCGACGTCTGATCGGGCATCGCGCATCATCCCCTTCTCCCGTCCGCCGGGCGGGAGAAGGTGGCCGAAGGCCGGATGAAGGCCTGCGCCCTCTCCGCCGAATTCGGACGCACCTCGGGCGTTGGAATCTTTTTGAATTTTTTCACAATGTCAATCAGCAGCAGGCACGAGCCGCTGGATATAGCATGTTATAGGATTAAAGTCAATAGCTAGGATTGGTCGATAGCGGAATCATTTCCGCATCTCGCCAGCCTGCGGCCGGGCACAGCCTGCGCATCGTCCTCTCCCGCCGCGCGGGAGAGGAAGGGGACCCAACGAAGTTGGGGCAGGTGAGGGGCCGCAGTCTCCGAACCAACCGCAGAGCGAGCTTCCAATCATCTCACCGTTGCCTGGCCAACAATGGGACCCGTCTTCTCCAACCGGAAGGCACGGGTTAAGCGACGGAGATGGCGCCCGGGTCGGGTCCGGGCGCGATGTGGGTGAGAACGGGGCTTCAGGCTGGCCTGCGTCCTATTGCGCCAGCCGCTTGTCGAAGCGGGCCAGCGCCTTGCCGTCGCCATCCAGCAACTCCAGCGTCTCGCCGGTGAGTGTCATGCCCTTCACCTTGGCGAGCATATCGAAGACGGCCTGTTCGGCTTTCATGACCTCGCCCGGGCAGGCCATGCGCGTGGCGGCGCATGTGGGGTTCTCCTGTCGCGATGGCTGTCGCTTATCTGACGTCGATGCCCAACGCGCGCTGCAGCGGCAGCCTCTCGCGTGCCACATGCGAGAGGACGAGTGCGGCGCCTGCCAGCAGCAGCGCAAGGATCACCATCAGCGCCGCCTGCTCGCTGCGCAGCGTGGTGATCAGCGCGAAGAGTGCCGGGCCCAGCGCGGCCGCCACACGGCCGGCCACCGTGGCAAGGCCGAAGAAGGCGGGCGCGCTGCCCGGCGGCACGGCTTCGGCGAGGAACGCGCGCAGGGCGGAGGCGGTGGCGCCCACGCAGCAGCCGATCACCGCCACGGTGATCACCGGCATCCACGGCCCGGAGCCGAAGGCCATGAGCAGGAGCACCACAGCCCAGGCGCAGAGCAGCAGCGCCATGGGAACCAGGCGCGACCAGCTGGTCATCAGCATGTTCCAGCCGATGGTCGAGGGCACCGACACCACATGCAGCAGCAGCAGCAGCCACAGCAGGTCAGGCAGCGTTTGCCCGAAGCGCGTGGCAAGGATTGGGGCGGTGAAGGTGACGACCACCGAGACGCCGAGATGCACCAGCATGGTGCCGAGCAGCAGCCGGTGCAGCTCGCCATGCCGCCGCCATTGCCGCAGCACGCTGGCAAGGCCCGCCAGGGGCGGGCCGCCAGGCCCCTGCCCCAGCGCCGCAAAGCCCGCGCCGCGCATCAGCGTGAGCACGACCAGGAAGGCTGCGGCGCTGATGATCGCCAGCACGCCGAAGCAGTCCTCGAGCAGCGCCAGCGATTGCGCCTGGCCCGCCACCAGCCACAGCAGGATGACGATGGCGAAGGCGCCGCCCAGATAGCCGATCGCCCAGCCGAAGCCCGAGAGGCGCTGCAGCTGGTGCGCCGGAAGCAGGTCCGGCAGGAAGGATTCATAGATGCTGGTCGCGGCGAAATAGAAGCTCTGCGCGGCCACGAAGGCGGCGGCGGCAAAGGCCAGCGAGGGCAGCGGCGGCCAGGCCAGCGCCGAGATGGCAAGCACAAGCCCTGCCGTCGCCAAACTCAGCAGCGTGAACCGGGATATCCGCGACGAGAGGGCTGCGGCGATCAGGGCGGCCACACTGCTGGCCAGTATGGCGCCGGCCGCCAGGGCGCCCCAGGCGGCGGTGGGGTTGGCGAAGACTGCGAACTGCTGCTGAAAATAAATCGGCAGCAGCACGGCGGGCGCCACCCCGATATAGACGGAACTGGCAATGTCATAGCCCGACCAGGTGAGCGTGCGCCGGTTGAGCCAGCCTTCGGGGGCCGTGTCAGCCATCTGAGCCTCGTTCTCCCACGCCCCGAAAATCACCCGAATTGTATCGCCTGAGGCATTTGCCCGGTCCGGCTGCCACTATGTTGCCGTCAATCGCCGTCAGGCAGGTTGTAACAAGCGGCACCAACCTGCGGAAGGGGATTCTGTCCGGCGGGCGGTGAATTGCAACTTGGACACTTGAATACGTTTGCCCTAGGTTTTTTTGCCCCGGGGCCGACAGCCCTCGAAACGAATGGGAGACGATATGGACAAAACCTTCCTGAAGCGCCTGATGACCGGGCCGCTTCTCCTCTCGGCCGCCGCGCTGATCGCGCTGGGCTCGGCCCCGGCCCCGCTGCGCGCGGAAACCGCCCCCGCCGAAGCCACCCAGGCCACCGAGGAGGCTCCCCAGCCGCTCTCGCCGGAGGAACTCGACATCCTCGTGGCGCGCATCGCGCTCTATCCGGACGAACTGGTGGCGCTGATCTCGGCCGCCTCGCTCTATCCGTTGCAGGTCGTGGAGGCCGAGCGCTTCCTCGATGACCTGAAGACCAAGAAGGACCTCAAGCCCAAGGCCAGCTGGGACGGTAGCGTGATCTCGCTGCTGAACTATCCCGAGATCGTCAAGATGATGAGCGACGACCTCGAGTGGACGCAGCTCTTCGGCGAGTCGATCGTCAACCAGCAGGAAGACGTCCTCAACGCCATCCAGCAGCTGCGCGAGCAGGCCGTGGCCAACGGCGTCATCAAGACCGATGACAAGGTGAAGGTGACGACCGAAGTCGAGAACGGCCGCGAGAACGTCATCATCGAGCCGGCAAGCGCAGAGGTCATCTACGTTCCGCAGTACCAGCCCGAGATGCTGTACGAGCCGAGCTACGCCTATGTGCCGGTGAGCTACTACCCGGAGCCCTACCCCTATTACTGGAACCCCGGCGCCACCTTCTTCGCCGGCGCGGTGACTGGCGCCATCTGGGCGGCCGCCGTCGACTGGGATGACGGTTTCTGGGGCGGCGACTGGGACAACAACCACTGGCATGGTGGCGGCTGGAACGGCAACAACAACACCAACATCGACATCGACTGCAACAAGTGCATCATCGGCAACGACTTCAGCGGCAAGCTGAACGTCAACAATGTCGACTGGCGCAACGTCGACCGCAGCAAGATCAAGTACGACAAGAACCAGTTCAACAAGGTTGACAACACCAAGATCCGCAACAACCTCAAGAATACCGACATCAAGAATATCGACCGCAACAAGCTCGGCAGCGACAACAAGGGCAATTTCCAGCGCCCCTCGACGCTGCCCGCCAAGACCGGCAGTGGCGCGACCAAGGACATCCGCAAGAGCACGCTGGAGGGCCTCAACAAGAAGCCCACCCAGGGCTTCAAGCCCACCGACAAGATGGCCCGCCCCGGCAACGGTGACGGCAATCTCGGCAATGTGGCGCGCCCCAACGACAAGATGGCGAAGCCGAACCTCGATCGCCCGGTTGGCAAGCCGCGCCCCGGCGCGACCGCGGACAACCGGCCCAAGACGCCTTCGCCGATGGGCGAGGTGACACGCGGCCGCGATGCCAAGGCGCAGTCGAGCCGCGGCAACAAGTCGATGGGCGGCGGCGGCATCAACCGTCCCAACGTCGATGGCGGCGGCGGCGGCGGCGGCGGCAAGAAGAAGTTCGTGCCGAAGGGCAAGAGCGGCGGCGGCGGCGGTGGCCGTGGGCGTCGCTGAGTAATCGAGCAGAAAGGACAGGATCATGATCAACAAGCATCTCGTTTCCGCACTACTGCTCGGCGCGGCACTGGTCTTCGCACCGTGGGCCGCATCTTCGCCGGCCGTGGCAATGACCGACGAAGTCGAAAGCTATCTAGGCCCCGAGCCCACACTGTTCGACACGCCTGAAGCAGCCATCGCCGCCTTCAAGGACGTGATGGCCAAGGGTGACCTCAACGCGATCTCCACACTGCTCGGCCTCAACGCCGAACAGGTCGGCAAGGCCGATGCCATCGGCGACACCGTGAAGGAAATCCAGGAAGCCGCCTCAGAGGGCATCTCCGTCGAAGAAGAGGAGGACCAGCGCGTCCTCGACCTCGGCAAGCAGCTGTGGCCCTTCCCTTTCCCGATCGTGAAGGGCGAGGACGGCAAGTGGGCCTTCGACACGGTCGCCGGCCTTGAGGAGATCGTCAACCGCCGCATCGGCGAAAACGAACTCCAGGCCATCGAAACGATGCGCCTCTACGTGCTCGCGCAGGAAGAATATGCCGGCGTGGACCATGACGAGGACGGCGTGCTCGAATTCGCGCAGAAGCTGATCAGCAGCGATGGTCAGACCGACGGCCTGTACTGGCCGGTCGAGCAGGGCGACGGCGAAAGCCCCGTCGGTGCCAACATCGATACAGCGGCCTTCGAAAAGGCAAAGGCCGGTGATGGCTACTTCGGCTACAAGTTCCGCATTCTCAAGCGCCAGGGCGACAATGTCGCCGGCGGCGTCCATGACTATGTGGTCAACGGCAACATGATCAGCGGCTTCGCCCTGATCGCGTGGCCGGCGAAGTATGGCGAGACCGGTGTTTCCACCTTCGTCATCAACCAGGCTGGCGTGATCTATGAGCGCGACTTCGGAACCGAGACTGACAACATCGCGCCGAAGATCCTGACCTTCAACCCCGGCGACAACTGGGAACTGGTCGACGACTGATCGTAAACCTTCGTAGCGAGACCTTTGAACGCCCGGCTGGAGACATCCAGCCGGGCGTTCTGCCTTCTTGACCAGACATTCAGTTCACTAATCGCTTGATCCCGGATCGAGCGGCGATCACACCGATACGGTCCGTGTCCTGATCAAGCACGGCAGGCTGATGACGTTTCATGCCAATGCCCGCGCCTGCGCGAGGTGGCACGGACAACACCCGTCACATGCGCATTGCCATCGGCCTCCGTGCGAGGCCGGACCTTCTTCAGAGACGCAAACAGTGCAAGATTTGAATATGTGCGGGAACGGTTGAGGCAGATCAAGGAGCCGTGTTCACTTCAGTCATGAGTGAAACAGCCAGAGAGCCATGAGGCCGCGCTGAGGGTATTGACGAAGGCGAGGCTCAGACGTCCTGCTGCTCATCCTAACCAATTGCAGCGAGCCGCATTCCCATTAAGATTGACCAGTCGCACAAGCAATTCTCCAACACAGGGAGCAGGCAGATGGACAGCATATCCCGCAGGTTGCTCCTGGCCGCAGGTGCGTTTGGACTGGCAGGGGCAACTGCGCCGCGCAGCGCGTTAGCCCTCACTGAGCCGCTCACGGAGCTCGGGGCCTCGTTGCTGGCGCAACCACCGGCAACTGTCTTTCTCGCCCGCGAGATCGTGACGCTCGATCCGGCGCGGCCCAGTGCACAGGCCGTAGCCGTGGCGAACGGGCGCATTCTGTGGGTGGGAAGCCGCGACGAAGTGACCGGCATTCCGGGCAAGCAGCCCTACAATATCGACTCGAGCCTTGCCGACCATGTGCTGGTTCCGGGCTTCATCGCCCAGCACGACCACCCGGTGCTGGCCGCCTTGACCATGTCCTCCGAGATCCTCTCCATTGAAGATTGGGTGCTACCCGGCGGCACCGTGCCCGCGGTGAAGGACAAGCAGGACTTTCTGCAGCGCCTCGGCAGCGCGGTGAAGGCCGCAGCACCTTCGGACGAGGCTGTGGTGACCTGGGGTTATCATCCTGCCTTCTTCGGCCCGCTGACCAAGGCAGAGCTTGATGGCATCAGCACCACCAGGCCCATCATCGTGTGGGGTCGCTCCTGCCACGAGATGGTCTTCAACACGGCAACCATGCAGCGCGCCGGCATCACCGATGCGGTGTTCGAGGCCTTCACGCCCACAGCCAGGGAACAGTCGAGCATGGCGGACGGGCATTTCTGGGAACAGGGACTGTTCGCGGTGCTGCCACACATCGCGAGTTTCGCCGCGTCACCCCAGCGCGTCAGGGCCGGGCTAGAACTGACGCGCGACTACATGCACGCCAAGGGCATCACCATCGGCAACGAGCCGGGAGGCATTCTCTCGAAGCCGGTGCAGGATGGTGTCAACGCCGTGTTTTCCAGTCCCTCCATGCCATTCCGCTGGTCCTTCATGGTGGATGCAAAGAGCATGGTGGCAAGCTACCCGGACGACCAGCAGGTGATCGCCCAGTCACAGGAGCTGGCCTCGTGGTATGGCGGCATGACCAGCCTTGCACCAATGCAGGCCAAGCTTTTTGCCGATGGCGCAATCTATTCACAGCTCATGCAGGTGCGCGAGGCTTATCTCGATGGGCACAAGGGCGAGTGGATGATGAATGAGCCCGACTTCGAGCGCGCTTTCCGTGTCTATTGGGACGCCGGCTACCAGATACATATCCATGTCAATGGCGATGCCGGCCTCGACCGCGTGCTCGATGCACTTGAAGTCAATCTTCGTCGCAATCCGCGCTATGACCATCGCACCGTGCTCGTGCACTTCGCCGTAAGCAGCCCTGACCAGGTGGCGCGCATCAAGGCACTGGGCGCAATCGTCAGCGGCAATCCTTACTATGTCACCGCACTGGCCGACCAATATGGCAGAGTTGGTCTTGGTCCGGAGCGTGCCGATGAAATGGTGCGCCTCGGCGATCTCTCGCGCGCCGGCATCTCGTGGTCGCTGCACTCCGACATGGCGATGGCGCCTGCCGATCCGCTGTTCCTGATGTGGTGCGCCGTCAACCGCCGCACCACGTCAGGCCGTGTGGCAGCACCCGAACAACGGGTGAGCGTGGAGCAAGCGCTGCGCGGCATCACCAGCGAGGCTGCCTATTCGCTGAAACTCGAAGCCGAGGTGGGAACGATCAGCCCCGGCAAACGCGCCAACTTCACGGTACTGGCAGACAATCCCCTCACGGTCGACCCCATGTCCATAAAGGACATCGCGGTGTGGGGTACGGTGATGGAGGGGCAAATGCTGCCCGCTTCACCGGCGCGCAAGAAGGCTGGGCTTGCACCATCGTCACCGGACGCGAATGAGGGCTTTCAGCACGCGGCGCTGCGCCACGCCCTCGTGGTAGCGCATGGCGAGCAGTGAAGCGGAACGGCGATTTCCAGCCTCCTGACGATTTGTCTTGCATTGCTCAGCAGGATTACCTATATCGGCCTCATCGAATTTTGGCCTGATGGCTCAGCCTCGCGCGTTTGACGCAGCGATACTTCCCCTCTCTTCCAGAACATCGGTGACCGGACATGCAATACCGCGGTTCGTTCGTTTCTATCTATCTATACTGAGGATCTACTGTGCAAACAGGTACTGTTAAGTGGTTTAATGCCCAGAAGGGCTTCGGCTTCATCGAACCGACGGCTGGCGGGAGCGACGTGTTCGTTCACATCAGCGCAGTCGAGCGCGCCGGCTGGACCGGTCTCAATGAAGGCCAGAAGGTCTCCTACGAGATCGTGACCGACAAGCGTAACGGCAAGTCGTCCGCAGACCGCCTCCAGGCGGCCTGATCATTATCCAGAGCCTTCTTCCCGCGAGCCACGGATGTACTGGTGGCGGGTCGGAGGAGTCGAAGAGCGCCGGTGTCCGCACCGGCGCATTCTTTTTGTGAGACCAGGGAGGTTCCGTGAGGATTTTCGTCAAGGACAATAACGTCGACCAGGCGCTTCGCTTCCTCAAGAAGAAGATGCAGCGCGAAGGCCTGCTGCGCGAGATGAAGGCCCACAGCTTCTATGAGAAGCCCTCGGAGAAGCGCGTGCGCGAAAAGGCAGAAGCCATCCGCCGCGCCCGCAAGCTGGCCCGCAAGAAGGCGCAGCGCGAGGGCCTGATTCCCATGCCGAAGCCCAAGCCCCGCCCGACGCGGCCCAGCAACCCCTTCGCTGCCACGCTGTCGACCGCTCCCAAGCCGCCGGCTATCTGAAAATTCATTGAACCCGCCCCTGCGGCGCTGCTATCTTTTGGCACCTTGCAGGCGTGATGCGGGAGCTTCAGAATGCGGTTCATCAGGATGATCATGTTGAGCGGCGTGGCACTCAGTGCCACGCTCGTGACTGCATGGGCTGGTGGAACCACCATCGCTGATGCCGTGAACATCGACGAACTCGCCGCCAGGGCGGCGCCTGCCCTGCCACCGGGCACGCAACTGATGGTCACCTCCAAGAGTCCGCAGCCCGAAGTGCCGGGCCTTCCCCTCTCGACTCGTGACAAGCTCCGCATGGGCCCCACCGCGACCACCATTCGCATCCTGCCCGCCACCGATGCCGCGGGCGGCGGATCCTTGTCATGGTCGGGCTACAGCCGAGCTGGCGTGGTTTATCACGGCGGCAACTAGACTGGCTGCCGCACATGGCGACCACACCCGACTCAACCGGCAAGCAGGTTGAAATGCGGTGCGGGAGGGGGCAATGACATCACCACAGCCCTCAACGCCACGGGGAAGACAGATGCAAGACCACGCCAAGATCATTGCCGCCCTGCGGGGGGGCGATCGCGCCTCAGCCCTCGCGGACATTGAACGGCTGCTGGCGGCAGAACCGGGCAATTCCGAAGTGCTCGGGTTGAAGGGTCTGGCGCTGGCCGTTGGCGGCGAGATGGATGAAGCCGCAGAATGCGCGCGACTTGCGGTCCTCCACGCGACAACGCCTGCCCAGCGCATCAAGCATGTCGGCAACCTCGCAAGACTGCTCGCCCGCAGCGACCGGCGCCACGACCTGTCCGCACTGCCGGAAATGGACCTTCCGGATCTTCACGTTCTCGCAGACTCTGAAATCGATCCATCTGCGCTCGAGAACATCTGTGCGCCGCTTCTGTTGGTGGATAGGCATGACTTCGTGGCCATGTTCCTGGAACCGGTGCTCGACCGGCCCGCCGCCACGTGGGAACTCGAGCATCTTTGGCTGAAGGCAGCCACGCGTGCGCAAGAGAGCGAGAAGATCCTCTCCCGCCTCGACCAGAAGGCCTATCGCTGGCGCGACAGGCCAGAGGCAATGGCCTTCGCCTGCACCGCAGCCGACGCGCTCGGTCGTATCGCAGACTGCGACCGGCACTACCTCAATTATCTCTCTGCGGTGCCGGTCCATCGCTCGCCAAGCGTCCCGTCGCAAATCCTGTCAATCGTGCTGATCTCACCAAGTCCAGCCGTGGAATCATTGACAGCCTCCGGCAGCGCGCAGCATTTCTCCGGCAATTTTCCAAGCCAGCTATCCAGATATTGCGGCGACCGTTACCGCATGTTCTCGGTTTTTGCGGGAAGCCCGCCGAAGGCGGCCAGCGACGCACTGGACCAGCACGAAGCAGCGATCACCCTCAACAACTGCGTGAATGGCGAGGAGTTGAAGCGCGGTCAGCTGGCGAAGGTCGAGGCACATGAAAAGGCGCTCGGGCTGCCCGTGGTCAACGATGCCGCGAAGGCGATTCATTGCACGCGCGTCGAGGCGGCGGATATGCTGCGCGGCATTCCGAACCTGATCGTGCCGAAGGTCATGCGGTTCCGTCTCGAGTCCGGTCTGCTCGAATCGCTGCGCAAGGGCATCGGCGAGGTTTTTGCCTTCCCCGTCATCTTGCGGTCGGTCGGCGAGCAGGAGGGCGCCAACGTTCATCTAGCCACCAACCCCGCCGAACTTGGCGTGGCACTCACCGCGTTGCTGGCGCTCGGCAGCAGGGATTTCTACGTGATCGAATATGCCGGGGTGAAGCATGACAATGGCTTCCACCGGAGGATCCGTGCGGCATTCGTGGCGGGAACCCCCACCCTCATCCGCGGCGACTACGATGACCAGTGGATGGTGCGAGGCCGCAAGTTCGAACGTATCCTGGACCATTACCGGCGTGACCGGGCGCTGTTCGATGACGCCAATGCCATTGTCCAGCAGTCACAGCGCATCGGAGCAGCAGCATGGAACACACTGGCCGAAGTGGGTCGCCGCATTCCGCTCGACGTGTTCGGGATGGACTTCGACGTCGACGACGAAGGACGCGTGATATTCTTCGAGTCCAATGCCACGATGCTGCTGCTGTCAAACGCGCCGCCCGAACTGGACTATCCGCAGGATGCCCAGCAGGCATTTCTGAAGCGGCTTGACGCCCTGTTCCTGAAGCGCGCTGGCATCTCACTGCAATGACACCAGAACCGGCGCTGCCTGCAACGCCGGACCTGTCCCCGCACGACGGCTCTCGCCTGCTACGCGGGTGCCGCTACAGTTCCGCAGCGTAACCATCAAACACGTCGACCTGTCCCATGGGGGGTGACGGCATCGTTGAAGCCGTGTTCTGCCTGGCCGCTGAGAGTGCGCTATCGCTTCTGACGGGATTGAGCAAAGGAGATCAGACACGCGCCCTTGGACGTGGCATTCAGTCAGCCTTGGGACAGTCCGTACGCAACGTCATGGTTGAGAGGTGCAAGGACATGCAGGACAACCAACCGACAACCCCGACGACGGGAACTCCAGACACCACGCAGATTGCCAAGCTTGCGAAGATCGCAGACAGCCACGCACTCCTGTTCGATTTCGTCCTTGGCCCGGATGGTCTGGGTTATGTCCTTCGAGACGGCTGGACTGGTGTCACGGACTGCGGTCCGACCACCTTGCCGGAGATCGCCATTCATCTTGGTCACTATCAAGATCAACGTGAACGCGAATGATCTGAGGGTTGGACGCTCTGAACGAGCGATCTTGTCATCGGATGTGCGGATTCATTGCAGCAAATGCATAACCAACACCAGGTTCACGGCCTGAGCTCACACACCCATGATGATGGACTTGCATTTCCGTGAGCCTGCTCGGAGCATTCAGCTTATGTGGACTGATTGTCCTCATCCGCCCTGCATCAACCGCCACACAAGATGCCGATTGCAATGTCGCCACCGATGTCCTCTGACTGGCGGACCAGATGATCGGAGAAATTCAGGCCGGAAAGGCACCTCCAATGCTGGCGATGCGGGGCGACCCGCCTTTGCAGACTGCCATTCTTGAAGTGTTGCACAACGCGATAATTGGCGACCAGGCCAACCCTGTGACCGTCATCGCAGCACAATAGGCTACCGTTGGAAAACTTCCTGGACTTGTTCGAAAGTGGCGCTCCCTGCGGGCATGCGATATCGCAAATTTTTCAAATACTTATCAGGAAAATGTGCCGCACCTGTAACCACCGTTTTCTTGGCATATCTTGTTGGGTCTGTCGCACCCCGGCAAACGAACGGATCGGCACGGCCGACGGTAGCGATCATGGACTGACGCCATCTTCCTCGCAGCGGCGAAGGTCGGCGGCATCGCCGCGAGCCCCGCCTCATTCCTCTAAGCCCGCATTCGCCAGATGACGCACTGATTTCTGGCGGACTTTCCATGATTCAGGTATAAATATCATGACTATAACCTGAACCATGTGAGGTCATCATGGAGAACCCGGCGGGTGAATCGATTGATGGTGTTCTCAGGCTCGATTTCGACCGCCGTCTGAAGCTTGAGTTCCATGGTTCGC
>CAMDBX010000047.1 GCA_945889445.1 Rhizobium sp. Q54 | reverse complement strand
GCTTCGAGCGAGGGCCAGGCCGTCTTGATCTGGGCCTTGAGCCGTTCCTCTGCGGCGGGCGACACGTCATAGGCGATGACGTCGTAGCCGCGGAACAGCAGCCGCGCCGCCCAGCCAGCACCGATGAGTCCGGTTCCGGCAATGCCGACGGTCTTGATCTTGTGGGATTTGGATTTCGTCGCCTTCGTCTTCGCAGCTTTGGCCATGAGGGTCTCTCCCTGTCGTTTCTGTTTTCCCTCCCCACAAGGGGGAGGGGGACTCGGTGTAACTTACGTCCTGGGCTTCAGCTTGAGGATTTCGCGGCCTTCGTCCGGCGAGGCCACATTGGTGCCGAGCAGCTGGATGATCTTCACTGCCTTCTCGACCAGCGTGCCGTTGGAGGCGTGCACACCGCGCTCGAGCCAGAGATTGTCCTCGAGGCCGACGCGCACGTGGCCGCCCAGCAGCACGGCCTGCGCCACGGCGGGGAACTCGTTGCGGCCGATGCCGAAGGCCGCCCAGACCGCACCCTCGGGCAGCTGGGCCTTCTGGTAGGCCATGGTCTCGGTGTCATAGGGCGCACCCCACGGGATTCCGAGGCAGAGCTGGAACATCGGCGGGCCGTCGATCAGGCCTTCGGCGACGAGCTGCTTGCCGAACCACAGGTTTCCGCTGTCGAAGATTTCCATCTCTGGCTTCACGCCATAGGAGCGGATGAGCTTCGCCTGTTCGCGCAGCTGCGTGGGGGTCTGGATGACGATGGAATTGCCATCGCCGAAGTTCAGCGTGCCGCAATCGAGCGTGCAGATCTCGGGGCGGAGTTCCTTCACGTGGATGAGGCGCTCCTCGGGGCCGACGCAATCCGTGCCGGGGCCGAAATCGAGGGGCTTGGCGCCCGAGCCCACTTCAACGTCGCCGCCCATGCCGGCGGTGAGGTTGATTATGACCTCCTTGTTCTTCGCCCGGATGCGCTCCATCACCTCGGCGTAGTACTCGACCTTGCGCGAGCCCTTGCCGGTCGACGGCTCACGGACGTGGCAGTGGACCACGGTGGCGCCGGCGCTGGCGGCCTCGAGGGCCGAATTGGCGATCTGCTCCGGGGTGACCGGAATGGCCGGGTGCTTGCCGACGGTGTCACCGGCTCCGGTGACTGCGCAGGTGATGATGACTTTGGGCTGCATGAAATCCTCCTGACTATGGCGGTGGAGGCTAGGGCTGACCGGAAATCGACGTTTGACTTTTTACGCCATTCACTTTCCTAATACCGCCATGGCCAGATATGACGTCGCTTTCCTGCTCGTTCCGAAGTTCTCCATGATCGCGCTCTATGGTGCGCTGGAGCCGCTGCGCGTGGCCAATCGTTTTGCGGGCGCGAACACGTTCTCCTGGCGCTTCGTCTCCGCCGACGGGCAGCCGGTGGCGGCATCGAACGATATTCCGGTTTCGGTCTCGGGCGGGCTCGCCGACATCGGCAAGCCCGACATGGCGGTGATCTCGGCGAGCTATGAACCCGAGAAGGGCATCAACCGCCCGATGCTCTCCGCCGTGAAGGGGCTGGCGCGCAAGCGCGTGCTGCTGGCGGCGATCGACACCGCGCCCTTCATCCTGGCGCAGGCGGGGCTGCTCGACGACTATCGCGCCACCTGCCACTGGGAGAGCCTGCCGGGCTTCCGCGAGAGCTACCCCAGGGTGCAGGCCGAACAGGCGCTCTATGTGACGGACCGTGACCGGATGACTTGCGCGGGCGGGGCCGCCGCCATCGACATGATGCTGGACTGGATCGGGCGGCTGCTGGGGAGGCCTCTCGCCGTGCTGGTGGCGGACCAGTTGGTCCATTTCCGCTCGGTGGAGCAACCCGCCCAGGCCAGGCTTCCGGCGGCGGCGCGCTATGGCACCACGGATGCGCGTCTCCTGCGCATCATCACCGCAATGGAGGAGCAGGGGGAGGACCCGCTCGACGCCGCAGCGCTGGCTGAGCTTGCGGGCATATCGGTTCGCCAGATGGAACGGCTGTTCGCGGAAAAGCTGGGCGAGCGGCCAATGGGCTTTTACCTGAAGCTGAGGCTGGAGAAGGCGGAGCGGCTGATCACCTATTCGACCATGAGCATGCGCGAGATTGCGGTGGCTTGCGGGTTTTCCTCTCTTCCGCTGTTTTCGCGGAATTTCCGGGCCAGGTATGGGCGGCCGCCATCGGCGCTGCGAGGTTGAGCCATGAAGAATGTCTTGACTCTATTCCTAATCCATGCTAGGAACAAATCCCTTAAGTGCTTCCTGCTGATTGACATCGTGAATCATTTTTTCCACCCGCCCGCGGCGACACCGCGGGCGGGGTCAGGCAAGCCTTACTGCGCGGTCAGCGTGGGCACCGCTTCCGCCTTCGCCACGGCAGGGGGATTCCATCTGCCGGTGAGCGCGTCGGACTTCGGCGCATAGAGGCGCATGGTGAGGTTGAAGGGTCCCTTGGGCGCGGGGAGCCAGTTCACCTCCTTGTCCTTGCCGGGGCTCTCGTTCTGGAAATGGAGGTCCAGCGAGCCGTCGGCGTTGAAGGCGAAGGGCATCCAGCTCGACACGGCGAAGCGGTTCAGTGCGTTGGGCACCTGGAAGCCGTCCTGGTCGTAGAGCGTGACCGACCAGAAGGCATTGACCGGCGGGATCTGGTCCTTCTCGAAGTGCAGGACGTAGTTGCTCTCGCCATTCAGCGGCTTGCCGGTGGAGTCAGCGAGGTTCAGCGGATAGATCGCGTCCTCCGGCAGGTTGGCGCCGAGGCCCTGCTGCGCGATGATGGCGCGCTTCAGGTAGTAATTGCCATAAACACCCATGGTGTCGGTGTTCATTGACCAGCCATTGGCAACGCGGGCCACGGTCGGCACTTTCCACGCCATCAGCTGCAGCGCCTTGGCGGGGGCGAGCTTGAGGCCCTCCTGCACCTCGGACGGCGCCTTGGAGAGATCGAAGCTCTGGCCGGGCTCGAAGCCGATCTTCTTCAGTTGCGCGATGATCGGCTGGTCGGTGATGTGCGGCGGGTTGGCCTTCAGCAGTTCGGCGGCATAGGCGAAGTAGGTGTCCGCCGTCATGGTGTCGACCTGCACCTTGGGTGGCGTGGTCATGTCGACGGCGGGGTCGATGGTCACCTGGGGCGGCTTCACCTCGCCGCCCCATTGCGACAGTGGGGTCACCTTGTAGCCGGCCTGGATCTTGTGGACGGCATCATAGTCGGCAGGGCCGTCGGTCTTGGTGCGACCGATGATCCAGACATAGGGCGTGGGGGCGGGGATCTGGGTCACGCCATCCGGCACCTTGCCGGACCAGCCGGGCGGGGTGACGAGGTAATCCGCCGCCGTGGTGCCGGTGGTGCGCCAGCCGGGCGAGGCGAAGACGTCGGTCCACATGTCGAGCATGGGCAGCAGGTAATAGCGGCCGCCGGTGTCGGGCGCGGAGATCACCACCGGTTCCTTCGTCATGTCGAGCCAGGCGGATGAGTAGAGCGTGTCGAAGTTGGGCCGCACCACGCCCCTGAAAGTTCCCGGCGGATATTCGGGGATGTTGGTGAACATGTTCATAGGCCCTTTGCCGAAGGCCTTGCCGGGCTCGATGTTGGTGAACTGCTTGCGCGTCACGTCCATGCTGAGCAGGGGGTAGAAGTAGAGATAGGCATCGACGCCGATCGAGGCGGCCTCCGCGGCGGTGACGGCGGTTCCGGCCGAGGCCGGGCTGGAGAGGCTTGCCCCGGCGAGGAGCGTGAGGCCAAGAAGTCCGGTGAGCGTTCTGCGGTTCATGTTGCCCTCCCACGAAGCTGCAACCTGCAGCAACCACTCTCTAGCGTTGGGTTGTGGCGGCATTTCGTCAATTGAAAACTTCTGCGTGTCGCCAAATGGACAGTCCGTCACGCCCCCATCTGCCACTGGCGGATCGCTTCCAGCGGCCAGACCAGCATGATGATGTTGAGGGTGAGGTTGTCGCGGATCATGAAGCCCACGAAGAGTTCGAAGAAAATGGCGATGAGCACCGTGGCCCACACCGGAAGCCTGCTTGCCAGCCAGAACCCCAGCACCATGGCGAGAATGTCGGAGACGGAGTTGAGCACGCTGTCGCCGAAGTAGTCGAGCGAGATCGTTGCCTCGCGGTAGCGGTTGATGATGAAGGGGGTGTTCTCGAAAATCTCCCATGCGGCCTCGATGGCGGTGGCGATGGCAAGCCTGGTGCCGACGGGCAAGCGTCGGGCGACGAGCCAGAGCAGGCCAAAGAACATGAAGCCGTGGATGATGTGGGAGGCGGTGTACCAGTCGGTGATGTGCTGGGAGTTGCCCGCGCTGTTCACCTCGCCCTCCCATAACTTCACATAGCCGCATGTGCAGATGGGGACCCGGCCCATGAGCCACAGGGTGAGTGCCATGATGAGGATGATCGCGGCGACGGCGAGCAGGCTGCGGCGGGAGAAGCGGGTAGACATCCCGCGATATTGAACCAGACCGGTGACAGGCGCCAGCGGATGAGGGCTCTGTCGTCAGGCGCTGATGTCGGGTGACCGGACGAGGGCGCAGCCGTTGATTTGCCATGTTCCGTCGGGCTGACGCTCCATGGTGTAGATGGCCTCGTAGGTGAGGCCGTCCGGACCGATGATGGTGACCTTCTGGATCGGGCGCCCGGAGGCCGAGAAACCGGCCTTGCCGAAGCTGTAGGACTGCGGGCGGTAGACCGGTGGGTAGCCCTGCCTGACCATGCCCATGAAGCGGTCAGGGTCGGGGAAGATCTGGCGGATCATCGGGGCGGCATGGCTGTAGGCGCGGGCCCCGTCATCCGCCCGGAAGGCGGCGATCTGGTCGGCGATGATGGCGCGGAAGTCGGCCTCGTCCCGGGGCGAGAGCTGCTCGGCGCGGGCCGGCAGCGCGAGGGTCAGGAAAACAGCGAGCAGGCACATAATCAGGCGCATGGCAGTTCCCTTCATTGGCGGGTTTTCATGCAGCTACGCCACAGTTGCTGCGGCGGATTGGCGTGTGCGGTGCAACATCCTTGAGTCATATGACTTTTTTCTCGTTCGGGAGGTCTCTGCAACCCTTGACGGTTCCAGATTCGCGGTTGAGTATGCGCCCCGGCAATCAGAGAATTCCCGGGTCCGGGGTGGCGTTCGGTTGAGCGCGCCATCGGCCGCGGGAGTCCAAATCGGGAGGACCCAAATGCCTGCTATTTCCATGAAGGTGAACGGCGAAGCCGTGTGTGGCGACGTCGAAGGCCGCACGCTGATGGTCGAATTCATCCGCGAGAAGCTCGGACTGACCGGCACCCACGTCGGCTGTGATACCAGCCAGTGCGGCGCCTGCGTTGTGCTGGTGAACGGCAAGGCCGTGAAGGCCTGCACCGCGCTGGCGATTGCCCATGACGGCGCCGAGGTAACCACCGTCGAGGGCCTCGCCAAGGACGGCAAGATGCACCCGATGCAGGAAGCCTTCCGCGACAACCACGGCCTGCAGTGCGGCTTCTGCACGCCCGGTATGGTGATCGCCTCCATCGACATGGTGAACCGCCTGGGCAAGGACCTGAGCGAGGACACCATCCGCCACGAACTCGAGGGCAACATCTGTCGTTGCACCGGCTACCACAACATCGTCGCCGCCGTTAAGGCCGGCGCGGCAAACATGTAATTTTGGGGAGGACCGAAGACATGGATAACGGAACCGGCATCGGCGCCCGCGTGAAGCGCAAGGAAGACCATCGCTTCCTCACCGGCAAGGGCAACTACACCGACGACATCAACCTGCCCAAGCAGACCTACGCTTACTTCGTGCGCAGCCCCCACGCGCATGCCACCATCAATAAGATCGACACGTCCAAGGCCAAGAAGATGCCTGGCGTCGTCGGCATCTTCACCGGCGACGACGTGGCGGCCACCAAGCTGGGCGGCCTGATCTGCGGCTGGATGATCCACTCCAAGGACGGCTCGCCGATGAAGGCGGGCCCGCATCCGATCCTCGCCCTTGGCAAGGTGCGCTACGTGGGCGACCACGTGGCCGTCGTCATTGCCGAGACGCGTGACCTTGCCAAGGCCGCCGCCGCGGCGGTTGACGTCGATTACGGCGTGCTGCCGCATGTGGTGGACGTGGCCGACGCCATGGGCCACAAGGCGCAGATCCACGAGGTGGCGCCCGACAACCGGGTGTTCAACTGGTCGATCGGCGATGAAGCCGCGACGGACGCCGCCTTCAAGAAGGCCGCGCACATCACCAAGATCGACCTGGTCAACAACCGGCTGATCCCCAACGCCATGGAGCCGCGCGCGGCCATTGGCTACTACGACACGGGTGCCGAGCACTACACGCTCTACACCACCAGCCAGAACCCGCATGTGGCCCGCCTGGTGATCTCGGCCTTCCACGGCCTGGCGCCCGAGCACAAGCTGCGCGTGATTGCGCCTGACGTGGGCGGCGGCTTCGGCTCCAAGATCTTCATCTACGCCGAAGAGGTGGTCTGCGCCTGGGCGTCCAAGTTCGTGGGCGGCCGCCCGGTGAAGTGGACGGCCGAACGCACCGAGAGCTTCCTGGCCGACGCGCATGGCCGTGACCACGTCACCCATGCCGAAATGGCAACCGATGCTTCCGGCAAGATCATCGGCTTCAAGGTCCACACCAAGGCGGCGATGGGAGCCTACCTCTCCACCTTCTCGTCCTGCGTGCCGACTTACCTCTACGCCACGCTGCTGTCGGGCCAGTACAACATCCCGGCAATCTATGCCGAGGTGGACGCGCTCTACACCAACACGGCACCTGTCGATGCCTACCGCGGCGCCGGACGCCCGGAAGCCACCTATGTGGTCGAGCGCATCGTTGAAACCGCGGCGCGTGAACTCAAGATGAATCCGGCAGAGTTCCGCCGGAAGAACTTCATCACCCAGTTCCCGCACCAGACGCCGGTGATCATGTGCTACGACGCGGGCGACTATGCCGCGGCGCTGGACAAGGCGCTGGAAATTGCCGACGTGAAGGGCTTCCCGGCCCGCAAAAAGGCGTCGGCCGCCAAGGGCAACTTCCGCGGCCTCGGCTACTCGGCCTACATCGAAGCCTGCGGCATCGCGCCGTCGGCGGCGGTTGGTTCGCTGGGTGCCGGTGTGGGCCTGTGGGAGTCGGCTGAAGTGCGCGTCAACCCGGTTGGCACGGTGGAGATCCTCACGGGTTCCCACAGCCACGGCCAGGGCCACGAGACGACCTTCGCGCAGCTGGTGTCCGACCGCCTCGGCGTCGACATCAACAACGTGGCGATCGTCCATGGCGACACCGACAAGGTGCAGTTCGGCATGGGCACCTACGGCTCGCGCTCAGGCGCTGTCGGCATGACCGCGATCTCCAAGGCGCTCGACAAGGTCGAGGCCAAGGCCAAGCGCATCGCCGCCGCCGTGATGGAAAGCTCGGTGGATGACATCGAGTTCAAGAACGGCACCTTCACCGTGAAGGGCACCGACAAGAAGATGGCCTTCGGCGAAGTGGCGCTGTCGGCCTATGTCGCGCACAAGTTCAACTCGGCGGAAATCGAGCCGGGCCTGAAGGAGAGTGCCTTCCATGATCCGTCCAACTTCGTGTTCCCGGCCGGCGTGCACATCGCCGAGATCGAGATCGACGGCGAGACGGGCGTCACCACGGTCGCCAACTACACGGCGGTCGACGACTTCGGCAACGTCATCAACCCGATGATCGTCGAAGGCCAGGTGCATGGCGGCATCACCCAGGGCATCGGTCAGGCGCTGATCGAGGGCTGTGTCTATGACAAGGAGTCGGGCCAGCTGGTGACCGGTTCCTACATGGACTACCAGATGCCGCGCGCGGCGGACGTTCCGTCCTACAAGCTGGGCTTCACCTGCACCCCGTGCCCGAGCAACCCGCTCGGCATGAAGGGCTGCGGCGAGGCCGGCGCCATCGGCTCTCCGCCCGCGATCATGAACGCGGTGACGGATGCGCTGGGTGTGAAGGACGTGCCGATGCCGGCAACGCCGCACGTGGTGTGGCAACAGTTGCAGCACCTCAAGAAGGCTGCGGAATAAGGCGGGAGGACCAGACACATGGAAAACTTCAATTACCATCGCCCCGCCTCGGTTGACGACGCGGTCAAGGCTGCCAAGGCAAAGCCCGACGCCAAGTACATGTCGGGTGGCATGACGCTGATCCCGACGATGAAGCAGGGTCTTGCTTCGCCCTCCGACATCATCGACCTTGGCGCTCTCAAGAACGCCGGTGTTTCGCTGGGGTCATCGCTGGTCATCAAGGCCGGCACGACCCACGCTGAAGTGGCCGCCAGTGCCGACGTCAAGAAGGCGATCCCGGCGCTCGCAGGGCTTGCCGCCAACATCGGCGACCCCCACGTGCGCCACAAGGGCACGATTGGCGGTTCGATTGCCAACAACGACCCGGCAGCTGACTATCCCGCCGCCTGCGTCGGCCTCGGTGCCACCATCCACACCAACGCCCGCAAGATCGCGGCGGACGACTTCTTCACCGGCATGTTCTCGACGGCGCTCGAGGACGGCGAAGTGGTGACGGCTGTCGAGTTCCCGCTGCCCAAGAAGGCTGGCTACGCCAAGTTCCCCAATCCGGCCTCGCGCTATGCCATGATCGGCGTGTTCGTGGCCGATACGGCGGGTGGCGTTCGCGCCTCGGTGACGGGTGCAGGCTCGGGCGTGTTCCGCGCCAAGGACGTTGAAGCGGCGCTGGGCAATGGCTTCGCCTCGGCCTCGCTCAACGGTGTCAAGGTTTCGGCCAAGGACATCTCCAGCGATCTTCACGCGTCCGCCGAATACCGTGCGCATTTGATCACGGTCATGGCGAAGCGCGCCGTGGACGCGGCGAAGTAAGCTTGACGATTGCGTGAGAAAGGCCCGCGCATCGGTCGCGGGCCTTTTTCTGTTTTCCCCTCGCGAGGGGCGCCAGAGGGTGGAGTGACAAATGACCAGCAAACTGCCGACCAGCATCGATGAGACCGTGACGCTCCTGCGCTCCACCGGCTATATCGCGGGGCGCGACCTTGCGACGGTGGTGTTCCTGTCGCTCAAGATGGGCCGCCCGCTGTTCCTCGAAGGTGAGGCGGGCGTCGGCAAGACCGAGATCGCCAAGGTGCTGGCCGAGACGCTGGGCCGCAAGCTGATCCGGCTGCAGTGCTATGAAGGCCTCGATGTCAATTCGGCCGTCTATGAGTGGAACTATTCCGCCCAGATGATCGAGATCAGGCTGGCCGAAGCGGCGGGCGAGCTTGACCGCGAGCGGCTGGGCAACGACATCTTTGCCGAGAAGTTCCTGATCAAGCGGGCGCTGCTGCAGGCGCTGGAAGCCCCCAAGGGGCAGGCCCCGGTGCTGCTGATCGACGAGTTGGACCGCACGGACGAGGCCTTCGAGGCCTTCCTGCTGGAAGTGCTCTCCGACTACCAGGTGACCATTCCGGAACTTGGCACCATCAAGGCGGAAGAGCCGCCCATCGTCATCATCACCTCGAACCGCACCCGCGAGGTGCATGACGCGTTGAAGCGGCGCTGCCTCTATCACTGGGTGGGCTACCCCGATGCCAAGCGCGAGCTTGAAATCCTCAAGGCTCGCCGTCCCAAGGCCTCCGACGCCCTGGCCAAGGAAGTCGTTCTGTTCGTGCAAGCGCTGCGCGGCGGCGATCTCTACAAGGCGCCGGGTGTCGCTGAGACGCTCGACTGGGTGACGGCACTGCATGAACTCGACGCCATGTCGCTCGACCCGCAGATGGTGAACGATACGCTGGGCGTGCTGCTCAAGTACCAGGACGACATCAGCCGCATGCAGGGCACCGAGGCCAAGCGCATCCTTGACCAGATCAAGGATGAAATCCGGACGATGTCGCACACTTAAGGGCCATGCAGAACCCGTTCGCCAGCCCCGCCAACCAGAACCAGCGCCCGCTGTCGGGCCGGCTGGCGGAGAACATCATGCACTTCGCCCGCGTGCTGCGCGAGGCGGGCATTCCGGTGGGGCCGGGCGCCGTGCTTGATGCGCTGGATGCCGCCATGTCGGGCTCGCTCAAGACGCGCGATGACTTCTACTGGACGCTTCACGCCGTGTTCGTGAAGCGGCGCGACCAGCGCGAAGTGTTCGACCAGGCGTTCCACGTATTCTGGAAGAAGCCCAAGATGCTGGAGCAGCTGATGCAGCTGTTCTTCCACCAGATCGCCCGCAATGCGCCCGAGGAGGCCAAGAAGGCAGGCTTCCGCCGGCTGGCCGAGGCGATGTTCGACAAGCATGAGGCGCAGAACCAACGCCAGAAGAAGGAAGACCTCGAGGTTGACGCCACCTATACGGCCAATGCCGACGAGGTGCTGCGCCAGAAGGACTTCGAGCAGATGACGGTGGCGGAGCAGGCGCAGGCAAGGCAGGCCATCGCACGGCTGCGCATGCACCGCACCGAGATCATGACGAGGCGCTGGCAGCGCGCCGGCCGTGGCCCGGCCATCGACATGCGGCGTACGCTGAAGGGCTCGATGCGGGCCGGGGGACACTTCATCGACCTGGAGCGCCGCGAGAAGAAATGGCAGGAGCCGCCGCTGGTGGTGCTATGCGACATTTCGGGATCATGCTCCAACTATTCGCGCATGTTCCTGCACTTTCTGCATGCGCTGACCAATGACCGCGACCGGGTGCACGTGTTCCTGTTCGGCACCAGGCTTACCAACGTGACGCGCGAGCTGAAGCGGCGCGACATCGACGAGGCGATGGCGAAGGTTTCGAGTGCGGTGAAGGACTGGTCGGGCGGTACGCGCATCGGAACCACGCTGAAGGAATTCAACTACCACTGGGCACGCCGCGTGCTGACGCAGGGCGCTCAGGTGATGATCATGACGGACGGCCTTGACCGTGAGGGCATCGGCACGCTGGAGCACGAGATGCAACGGCTGAGGCGCCAGACCAAGCGCATCGTGTGGCTGAACCCGCTGCTGCGCTTCGATGGTTTTGAGGCGCTGGCGGGCGGGGTGCGTGCGATGATGCCTTATGTGGACGAATTCCGCCCGGTCCATTCGCTCGACAGCCTGCGCGATCTGGCGGCCGCCCTTGCCGGTGCCCCCGGGCCGGAGCATGATCCGCGGAAATGGCTCAGGCAGGTTCGTCACTAGGAGGTCATCATGGCCGCGTCCGATCACACAATCCTCGAACAGGCCTCCGACTGGCTGAAGGCCGGCCGCAAGGTGGCGATTGCCACGGTGGTCGAAACCTGGGGCTCAGCCCCGCAGCCCATCGGCAGCCAACTGGTGATCGACGACGAGGGTAATTTCGTAGGCTCCGTCTCGGGTGGCTGCGTGGAAGGTGCGGTGGTGACGGAAGCCATGGACATCATCGCGAGCGGAAAGCCGAAGCTGATGCAGTTTGGTGTCGCTGACGAGACGGCGTGGAAGGTGGGTCTCGCCTGCGGCGGCAAGATCGGCGTCTACGTGGAGCCCATCAATTGAAGCGGGCGATCCTCGAACAGCTGCTCGCCGCACGCGCCAACCGGCAGGCGGTGGCACTCATCACCAATCTTGAAACGGGCGAACAGCGCATCGTGCCGCGCAGCGCTGCCGCGCAGGACCCGCTGGCGAACAAGCTCGATGAGGCCTTCCGTTTCGACCAGTCGAGGAGCCACGACGGCGCGTTCATCAATATCCACAATCCACCGCTGCGGCTGGTCATCATCGGTGCCGTCCACATCGCGCAGAGCGTGATCCCGATTGCGCAGGCGCTGGGCTATGACGTGACCGTGATCGATCCGCGCGGGGCCTTCGCCACCGGCGCGCGCTTCCCCGGCATTGCGCTCCATGCCGAATGGCCGGACGAGATCATCCCGAAGATCGGGCTCGACCCGCGCACGGCACTCATCGCGCTGACGCATGATCCGAAGATCGATGACCCGGCGCTCGATGCGGCATTGAAGTCGGACGTCTTCTATATCGGTGCGCTGGGTTCCAAAAAGACACAGGCTTCGCGTGGCGAGCGGCTGAGGGCAGCAGGTTTCACGGACGAGCAGGTTGCCCGCATCCACGGACCCATCGGGCTCAACATCGGCGCCAAGGGTGCGCCCGAGATCGCCGTGTCGATCATGGGCGAGGTGACGCGCTGCCTGAGGCTGGGCGCCTAAGATGATCTTCGGAGAACTGCCGCTTGGCGACGCTGAGGGCGCGATCCTCGCGCACTCGGTGAAGCATGATGGCGGCATGTTCAAGAAGGGCCGGACGCTGACGGCGGATGATATCGCACTGCTCCGTGGCTCCGGGGTGGGGAGCGTGTTCGCTGCGAAGCTCGGGGCCCACGATGTGCCGGAGGATGAGGCGGCCGCTGCCGTGGCGAAATTGGTCGGGGCCGAAGGCACCTCCGCGCAGGCGCCGTTCACCGGCCGCGCCAACCTGCATGCGGCTGCTCACGGCCTTGCCCTGGTGGACGTGGACCGTGTGCGCCAGTTGAACCGGCTGCACGAAAGCCTGACACTGGCCACGGTTCAGCCCTTCGCCATCGTCGAGGAGCGCGAGATGGTGGCCACCGTGAAGGTGATCCCCTTCGCCGTGCCGCGCGAGGTTCTGGAGAAGGCGCTGGCCATCATCGGCACCGAGCCGCTGGTGCGCGTGGCGGCGTTCCGCGACAAGCGGGCGGGGTTGGTCATTACTCATTTGCCGCAGACCAAGCCGACGATCGTTGCCAAATCGGAAGAGGCGATGCGGGAGCGGATTTCAGCCCTGGGCGGCACGCTCGCCTCCGTGCGGGTGGTGGAGCATGACATCGCGCAGGTGACGGCGGCCATCACTGACATGAATGCTTTGGGTTGCGACCCCATCCTGGTGTTCGGTGCATCCGCCATCACCGACCGGGGGGACGTGATCCCCATGGCGGTGACGCGGGCCGGCGGCAAGGTGTTGCACCTGGGCATGCCGGTTGATCCTGGCAACCTGATGATGTTCGGGGCGCTGGGCGACGTGCCGGTGATCGGCGTGCCGTCCTGTGCGCGCTCACCCAAGCTGAACGGCTTCGACTGGGTGCTGGCCCGGGTGATGGCGAATGTGAAGGTGAGCGCAGAGGACATCATGGACATGGGGGCTGGAGGCCTTCTCGCCGAAATCCCAACGCGGCCGGCGCCGCGTGATGGCAAGCCCAAGCCGCAGCGTGCGCCGCGCGTGGCGGCCATCGTGCTGGCGGCGGGGCAATCCTCGCGCATGGGGTCGAACAAGCTGCTCGCTGACGTGCGCGGCCAGCCAATGATCCGCCGCACCGTGGCGGCGATGCGGCAGGCGGCGGATCTCACAATCGTGGTGACGGGGCGCGATGCGGAGGGCATTGCATCGGCGCTCGACGGATTGCCGGTGAGGCTGGTGCACAACGCGCAGTTTGCCGAGGGCCTCTCCACCTCTCTGCGTGCCGGGATCGAGGCCTTGCCGCCTGACACCGACGTGGCGGTGATAGCACTGGGCGACATGCCGCTGGTCGGGCCCGAAGTGGTGCGGCGGCTGATTGCCGCCTATGGCCCGTCGGAGCATCGCTCGATCTGCGTACCGGTGTTCAAGGGTGAACGCGGCAACCCCGTTCTCTGGGGGCGACAGCATTTCGCGGCGCTGAAGGGCATGAGCGGCGACAGGGGTGCGCGCGTGCTGTTCGATCAACTCGGTGACGAGATCGTCGATGTCGAGATGCCGGACGAGGCCGTGCTGCTGGATGCCGATACGCCGGAGGCGCTGGAGAAACTGAGGCGTGGATAGACTGTCACGCGACCATTTCCCACCAAATCATCATGCCCGGGCTTGTTGTTTGGACCGGGCATCTTTTCTGTGGCTACGAAAAGGATCGCTGGGTCAAGCCCGGCGATGATGAGTGGGTATGGGGACTTTTATCGGCTCAAATCAGCCCGTTCGTCCGGAAGCTGAAATGGCCCTTGCGGCCCACGATGACGTGGTCGTGAATTGCCAGCCCCAGCCTTTGTCCGGCGTCAACGATCCTCCTGGTCATCTCGATGTCGGCGAGGGACGGGTTCGGATCGCCCGATGGATGGTTGTGGACCAGCACGATGGCCGAAGCGCCCAACTCGAGCGCGCGCTTGATGACCTCGCGGGTGTAGACGGGCGTATGGTCTACGGTGCCTTCTTGCTGAACCTCGTCGGCAATCAGCTGGTTCTTCTTGTCGAGGAAGAGGATGCGGAACTGTTCGTTGTCGCTGAAGGCCATGGCGGCGCGCACATAGTCGAGGATGGCGTTCCAGGTGCTGAGCACCGGACGGTTCAGCACCTCGCCGCGCATCAGCCGCATGGCGGCGGCATGGACGATCTTGATTTCGGTGGCCACGGCCTCGCCCACGCCGTGCACTTCCATCAGGCGCTCTGGCTCGGCGCTCAGCACCTCGGCGAAGGTGCCGAAGCGGGCGAGCAGCTGCTTGGCGATGGGCTTGGTGTCGCCGCGCTTGATGTCGCGAAACAGCAGCATCTCGAGAAGCTCGTAATCCGGCATGGCATCGGGGCCGGACTCGCGGAAGCGTTCCTTCAGCCGTTCGCGATGCCCCAGGAAGTGAGGCAGCGGCTTGTTGCCCGCGTCCTCGAACCCCGACATCGCATCAAACCTTGTAGGGCGGGTAGTTGAGCCCCTTGGGCGACAGCGTGAAGATTTCCACGCCCGTTTCGGTAACGCCCACCGTGTGCTCGAACTGGGCCGATAGCGAGCGGTCACGCGTGACCGCCGTCCAGCCGTCGCCGAGGATCTTCACATGGGGCCGCCCCAGGTTGATCATCGGTTCGATTGTAAAGAACATGCCGGGCTTCAGCTCCACGCCTTCGCCCATGCGGCCATAGTGCAGCACGTTGGGATGGTCGTGGAAGGTGCGGCCCAGGCCATGTCCGCAGAAGTCGCGGACCACCGAGCAGCGTTCGGCCTCGGCGAAGGTCTGGATGGCGTAGCCGATGTCGCCGAGGTGGGCACCCGGCTTTACCATGGCGATGCCGCGCATCAGGCACTCATAGGTGACCTCGACGAGGCGCTCAGCCTTCCGGTTCACCTCGCCCACCATATACATGCGCGAGCTGTCGCCGTGCCAACCGTCGACGATGAGCGTCACGTCGATGTTGACGATGTCGCCGTCGCGCAGCGGCTTGTCATTGGGGATGCCATGGCAGACCACGTGGTTGATCGAGGTGCAGATCGACTTGGGGTAGCCCCGGTAGTTGTAGGGGGCGGGAATGGCGTTGTGGGCCTTGGCGAAATCGACGATGACCTGGTCGAGTTCGTCGGTGGTCACGCCGGGCTTCACCATCGGCACCAGCAGGTCGAGGGCCTCGGCAGTCAGCCGCCCGGCCTTGCGCATGGCCTCGAAGTCCGCCGGACCATGGAGCTTGATTCGGGTCGAGCGGGAGGGAGCTTCGTCTTCGGCGTAGGTCATTCGCGATAAATCCGGCCCGATCGGGCATGAAAGGTCAGTCAGGCGAGTTTACAGGATCAAGAAGCAGCCTCAACTGCTGCTTTTCGCCATTTCCAGTGGAGATAATGGGCTTGAGATCCCTGCGCAAGTGTGAAGGCTGCCGCATTGACAGGCACGGGCTGCCACTGGCACAGCCATCGGGCAACAGAGGTTTCACATGACCAGCGCACAACCGACTGCCGCCGTCCTGCTGATCGGGGATGAAATCCTCTCCGGCCGCACCAAGGACAAGAACCTGGGCTTCATCGCCGATTACATGACGGCGCTCGGCATCGACCTGCGCGAGGCGCGCCTGGTGCCCGACGTGGAGGAGGAGATCGTGGCAGCGCTGAACGTGCTCCGCCAGCGCTACACCTATGTCTTCACCACCGGTGGGATCGGCCCCACCCATGACGACATCACGGCGGATGCGGTGGCCCGGGCCTTCGGCGTGCCGTGCGAGCATGATCCGCGCGCGGTCGAGATCCTGCTCGCCTATTTCAAGGAAATGGGCCGAGAGGCCAACGAGGCGCGTATGCGCATGGCGCGCATGCCCAGGGGAGCCTCGCTGATCGAGAACCTGGTGTCCAGGGCGCCGGGCTTCCAGATGGGCAACGTCTTCGTGATGGCCGGCGTGCCGAAGATCATGAATGCCATGATGGAGGACGTGGCGAGCCGGCTCACCCGCGGCGTGCCGATGACGTCGAAGACCGTTGAGTTCCGCGGCGGCGAGGGCGATGCGGCAAAGCCGCTGGGCGAGATCCAGAAGGCCTACCCAAGTGTGGTGATCGGCTCCTATCCGTTCCAGGCGCCGGACGGCTTCGCCACCAACCTGGTGCTGCGCTCACGCGACGAGGCGACGTTGGAGCAGGCCTACGGGGACGTGTGCCGCATGGCGCAGGAGTTGACGGAACAGGGCAAGGCGCGCGGCTGGTCGTGACCGTTGCGCCCGCTCTCCCGGGCGGGCATAAATTCGTGCAGAACAGAGGGCAGGGACCATGGACGAGAAGTGGCAGAAGAGTTTCCCCGTATCGTGGGACCAGTTCCACCGTGATGCGCGGGCGCTGGCCTGGCGGCTTTCGGCGGCCGGACCCTTCTCGGCGGTTGTGGCGGTGACGCGCGGCGGGCTGGTGCCGGCGGCGGTGGTGGCCCGCGAGCTCGGCATCCGGGTGATCGAGACGGTCTGCGTTGCCTCCTATGAATATGACAAGCAGGGCGAGATCCAGGTGCTGAAGAGCATCGCCAGCGGTATTGCCGGCAAGGACGGCGGCAAGGGCGTGCTGATCGTCGACGATCTCGTGGACACCGGCGCCACGGCGCGCGTGGTGCGCGAGATGTTGCCCAAGGCGCATTTCGCCACCGTCTATGCAAAGCCCGCGGGCCGCCCGCTGGTCGACACCTTCGTGACCGAGGTGTCGCAGGATACCTGGATCTACCTGCCGTGGGACATGCACCTGACTTTCGCGCCGCCCATCGGCGACAAGGCCACGGCCTGATGACCATGGCCAACATCGATGCCACGCTGGACGCAGCCAAAGCCACCTTCACGGCGAAGCGCCCGAAGACCCATGCCATGCATGAGCGCGCCGCGGCGGTGATGCCGGGCGGCAATACCCGCACCGTGCTGTTCACCGTGCCCTTCCCGTTGCGCGTCGAGAAGGGAGAGGGGGCCACCATCACCGACGTCGACGGCCACAGCTATCTCGATCTGCTGGGCGAGTATTCGGCGGGCATCTACGGCCATTCGCACCCGCGCATCATTGCGGCGGCGAAGGCGGCGCTGGACAATGGCCTGAACTTCGGCGCCCATCACGAGGGCGAGGTGAAGCTGGCCGAGGTGGTGACCAAGCGCTTCAACATGGACCTGGTGCGCTTCACCAACTCCGGCACCGAGGCCAACATGATGGCGCTGGCGGCGGCGCGCTGCTTCACCGGGCGATCCAAGATCATGCCCATGGAGGGCGGTTACCACGGCGGCACGCTGTATTTCAGCCATGGCGCCTCGCCGGTGAACGCGCCCTTCGACTGCGTGATGGGCCATTTCAATGACGTGGAGGCCACGCGGAAGCTGATTGCCGCAAACGCCGACGAGCTTGCAGCCGTCATCCTCGAGCCGATGCTCGGTGGTGGCGGTGGCATTTCGGCCAGCCCCGCATTCATCGCCATGCTGCGCGAGGAAACCGCCAAGCGTGGCATCGTGCTGATCTTCGACGAGGTGATGACCTCGCGCCTGCACCCCGGCGGCCTTTCGGCAAAGCTTGGCATCGAGCCTGATCTCAAGACGCTGGGGAAATATGTGGGCGGCGGCATGAGCTTCGGCGCCTTTGGCGGCAAGCACGCGATCATGGCCCTGTTCGACCCCACGAACCCTGACGCGCTGCCGCATGCCGGCACCTTCAACAACAACACGCTGACCATGAACGTCGGCCACGTGGCGATGACCGAGATCTACACGCCCGAAGCCTGTGCCGCGTTGAACGCCCGGGGTGACCGGCTGCGCGACACACTGAATGACTTGTTCATGCGCTACCAGGTGAAGATGAAGGCCATGGGGCAGGGCTCGATGGTGGTCATCCATCCCACCGCGGGCGAAATCAATTCGCCGCATGACATCGAGAACACCGACAAGCGGCTGCGGCAGCTATTGTTCCTCGACCTGCTGGAGCAGGGCATCTACATCGCCGAGCGCGGCTTCATGGCGCTGTCGCTGGTGGTGACGGACGCCGACTGCGACCGTCTGGTGAAGGCGGTCGAAGATTACATCACGCGGCGGCGTGAGCTGCTGGTTTAAGCTTAGCCCTTCTCCCATCCTGCGGACGGGAGAAGGGGACTGTACCCGCACAATGAAATGTCACAGGGGGGGTGATTTTCCGTCGCTGGCCATGGCGGCTCATCTGTGATATTGAATAGCCATTCAACTCGAGAGGGAGAGCTCATCTTGCTGCACCAGGCTGGCAACCGCTTCAACGCTCAGGAACTCTGGCAACAGGACCGCGACCACGTCCTGCATCCCTACCAGCATTTCGACAGCTTCAAGAAGGAAGGGTCTCTCGTCCTGGTTGAGGGCGATGGCTGCTATGTGACGGACGCCACCGGGCGCCGCTACCTTGATGGCATCGGCGGCATGTGGTGCGTCAATGCCGGCTATGGCCGCAAGGAAATCGCCGAGACCATGGCGGAGCAGGCGCTGCAGCTGTGCTACTCCAACTTCTTCGTCGACGTGACCAATGCCCCCGCTGCACGGCTGGCGGCGAAGCTCGCCGAACTGGCGCCCGGCACGCTCAACCACGTGGCCTATGCCACCTCCGGCTCCTGCGCCGTCGACACCGCGATCCGCATGGCCCACTTCTACCAGTCGCGCCGCGGCCAGCCGACCCGCCGCTATGTGATCTCGCGCAAGAATTCCTACCACGGATCGACCTATCTCGGCATGACGGTGGGCATGCGCGACGGCGACCAGTCCGAGCATTTCAAGTACATCCCCGACCTCGTGCACCACCTGTCTGCGCCCTATCCCTATCGCCGGCCGGAGGACATGAGCCTCGAGGCCTTCAGCGATTTCCTGGTGGCCGAGTTCGAGGCCAAGATCGCCGAGCTGGGGGCGGAGAACATCGCCTGCTTCATCGCCGAGCCCGCGCAGGCCTCGGGCGGCGTGACGATTCCCCCGCCCAACTACCTGCCGCGCATGCGCGAGCTGTGCACCAGGCACGGCATCCTGTTCATCGCCGACGAGATCGTCACTGCCTTCGGCCGTCTTGGCCACTTCTTCGCCTCGGAGGCGGAGTTCGGCGTGATCCCGGACATGATCCTGTGCGCCAAGGGGCTGACCTCGGGCTATATCCCGCTTTCCGCCGTGATCTTCTCGGACGCGGTCCATGAGGGGATTTCGGCGGCCGACCCGGATGTCTGGTTCACCCATGGCTACACCTATTCGGGCCATCCGGTGGCCTGCGCCGTGGCGCTCAAGAACATCGAGATCATCGAGCGCGAAGATCTGTGCGGCAACGCCGCCCGGGTTGGCGACTATCTGGAGAAGCGGCTGGGCGAGCTGCGCGATTTCGACATCGTGGGCGACGTGCGCGGCCGCAGGCTTATGATGTGCGTGGAGTACGTGAAGGACAAGAAGACCCGCGCGCGGCTGCCCGACAGCTGCAACATCTCGAAGCGGATCTCCAACGCCTGCGAGGCCGACGGCCTGCTGGTGCGGCCCATCGGCCACCTCGACGTGCTGTCGCCGCCGCTCACCATCACCAAGGAGCAGGTGGACTTCGTGGTCGACACGCTGAAGCGCGCCATCCTCAAGGCCACCGCCGAACTGAAGGCGGAAGGCGTGATCTGAGCATATCGTCCTCTCCCGCCGAAGACGCGGGAGAGGACCCCTTACAGTTCCTTCCGCAGCGCCTTGGCGAGGTTTCCAGAGGCGCCTGCGGCCACCTCAGGCAGTCCCAGCCAGCCCGCCATCAGCTTCAGTTCTTCCGCCAGCGCCGCTGCCGTTTCGGCCGGATCGGCATGGGCTTCATGGTGGCTGGCGTTGGCGCGTAGCACGCCGGCCTGCCGGTCGGCCTTCAGGCAGACCCGGCCGACGATCCTGTCACGGTGCAGGAAGGGCAGCACGTAGTAGCCAAATTTCCGTTTCGAAGCAGGGGTGTAGATCTCGATCCTGTAGTGAAAGCTGAAGAGCCGCTCGGCCCGTGCGCGCTCCCAGACGATGGGGTCGAAGGGGGAGAGCAGCGCGGTGCCGCCCGCCTTGCGGGGGAGCTTCGCATCCCTGTGCAGGAAGGCCTTGGGTTTCCAGCCCTCGACGGTGACGGGGATGAGCGTGCCGTCCTCCACCAGTTCCTGAAGGGCTACCTTGGTGTCGGCGATCGGCAGCCGGAAATAATCACGCAGGTCGAATTCGGTGCCAATGCCATGGGCCTGGGCAGACAGGTCGAGGAGCCGGCGGATGGCATCCCTCTCGGCGGGCGTGTCGCGGGCCAGTACCTCGGCCGGGATCACCCGTTCGGGGATGTCATAGAGCCGCTCGAAGCCGTCTCGCGCTGCCGTGGTGACGAGGCCCTGGTCGAACAGCGTCTCGAGCGCCAACTTGCCCTTCGACCAGCCCCACCAGCCGCCCTCCGCCTTGCCGCCACCGGGCACTTCACTGGCGACCGTCGGACCGTTGCGGGTGACGAAGTCGAGCACCTGTTTCAGGTAGCTGCGTTCCTCCCGCCCGAACTGGCTCATGGCCTTGTAGACACCATCTCCGGCCCGAGCCCGGGCCGCGCGCCAGCGCATCAGGGGGTGGAGTTCCAGCGGCAGCAGGCTCGCCTCATGCGCCCAGCACTCGAACAACGCGCGCTTCTTCTGGCCGAAGGCGCGCTCATCGAGGGTGGCTTGCGCATAGGCGCCGAGGCGGGAATAGAGCGGCAGGTAATGCGAGCGGGCGACGACGTTCACGCTGTCGATCTGCAGCAGGTTGAGCTTGCGGATCATCGGGGCCATCTGGGCCCAGGTGACTTTCCTCGAGCGGTCGGGACAGGAAAAGCCCTGCGCGGCGAGTGCCACGCGGCGGGCCTGTGCGATGGACAGCGAGCCCGGCATCACAGCCTCTTTTCGAGGGTCAGCAGGATTTCGCCATAACCCTGGCGGGCATAGAAGGCGCGTGCCCGTTCATTGGCCGCCAGCACGCCGAGCCGCAACCACCGCTGTCCCGCCGCGCGCGCCAGATCTTCGCAGGCGTCGAGCAAGGCCGCGCCCACACCCTTGCTCCGGGCGGATGCCAGCACCGCGAGGTCATCGACATGCGCATAGGTGTAGGGAATTTCGTCCTTCTCGTCCTCGGAGGACAGGCTGGTCCGGACAGAGGCGTAACCGAGGATCGCGCCTTCGCCTTCCGCCACGAGAATGCGGCCACGGCCTTCGCCGGTTTCCTGCTTCAGCGCCTCGATGTACCAGGGTCCCATGTCCTCCGGCGGACGCGAACGATCATACATCCGGTGTTCATGGGCCTGCAGATCGTGCAACACCGCGAGGACGCCGGTTTCGTCGCTGGCGCGGAAATCGCGGATGGTGAAGGCTTCAGGCAGCCTGGTCGTGCCAGTGGGCGTCCGCCGGGATCGACTCGGTCAGGCCCAGCTTGGGATTGTGCTTGTAGAGGGTCGAGCAATAGGGGCAGACCGCTTCGGTATCGGCACCCATGTCGATGAAGATGTGCGGGTGATCGAAAGGCGGAAGTGCCCCGATGCACATGAACTCCCGGGCGCCCACCTCGATTGCCGGAAGGCCCATCTGGTTCTGGAAATGGGGAGTTGCGCCCGCTGCCATGTGATCCTCGAAATGCTTGTTTCGAGGGCCGATTAGCATATTCTCGCGCACATGCACAAATTCAATTCGGGCGGCGTCGAGATCGCCTACCAGACGGCCGGTGAAGGCCCGCCGGTCCTGCTCGTCCATGGCTTTGCCTCCAATGCCCGCGTCAACTGGTGGGACACCGGATGGGTGAAGACGCTGACCGAGGCCGGGCGCCGCGTCATCACTTTCGACCATCGCGGCCATGGGGCGAGCGAGAAGCTCTACGACCCCTCCCTCTATCCCGCCGCCGAGATGGCGGAAGACGCGCTCCGCCTGCTGGACCATCTGGAGATCGCCCAGGCGGACGTGATGGGCTACTCGATGGGTGCCCGGGTTTCGGCGTTCCTGGCCATCGCCCACCCGGCGCGGGTGCGCCGCGCCGTATTCGCGGGGCTGGCGTCGCGGATGATTTCGGGCGTTGGCGGCGCGGAGGCCATTGCCGCGGCACTCGAGGCGCCAACGCGCAACGACGGGCTGGACATCAACGCCCGCGCCTTCCGCATCTTCGCCGAGCAGACGAAGAGCGACCTGAAGGCGCTGGCCGCCTGCATCCGATCCTCGCGCGAGAAGATCACGGTGGAGGAACTGGCGAGCCTCCGCGTGCCTGTGCTGGTGGTCGCGGGCGAGAAGGACAAGGTGGCTGGCGACGTGGACACGCTGGTCAACGCCATTCCCGGGGCTGTGGGCGTGACGCTCCCCAACCGCAACCACATGAATGCGGTGGGAGACAGGGGCTACAAGGACGCGGTGCTCGCGTTCCTCGCGTGACGTCTCACGTCCCCCTGAACACGGGCTTGCGCTTTTCCATGAAGGCCTTGCGGCCTTCGACATAGTCCGCACTGTCGAAGCAGCGAGCGGCGCGCCAGGCGATCTCGGCGTCATCCTCGTGGCCGGGCCTCCCGGTGATGAAGTCGATGGCCCGCTTGGCATGGGTGATGGTGAGGGGCGCTCCCTGGGCGATGTCGGCGCAGAGGGTGTCGATCTCGGCATCAATGTCCGCGGCCACACGGTCGACGAGGCGAATGCGCAGGGCCTCATCCGCCTTCAGGCGGCGGGCGGTGAAGATCATCTCCTTGGCGGCGGAGGGGCCGATGGTGGCGGCGATGTCACGCAACCCGTCCAGCGGATAGGCCAGCCCCAGCCGCGCCGGGGGCAGGGCGAAGACGGCGCTGGCATCGGCCACCCGCAGGTCGCAGGCCAGTGCGATGGCGAGGCCACCGCCGATGCAGAACCCCTGGATGCGGGCGATCACCGGCCTCGCCGCGCCGCGGATCGAAGCGAAGGCCTCGCCGTTCAGGCGCTCGTAGCGGGCGGCGGCGGTGGCATCATTGCGGGCCTGGTCGAACTCGGAAATATCGGCGCCTGACGCGAAGGCCTCGGCGCCTGCGCCGCGGATCACGATGGCCCTCACATCAGCGTGCCCATCAAGGGTTTTCATCAATGGCGGAATGGCCGCCCACATTTCGGCGTTCAGCGAATTGCGCCGTTCGGCCCGGTTGAGGACGATCCAACCTGTTGAACCGATTATGAAAGACTGGATGAGCGGGGTGGGTGAGGTGAGCGGTGTCATGAGCGCAGGCTAGGCCCGTCACGCGGTCTTCACAATGCGCCGATGGGATACCCATCTGGCAGTTGTTGCGCTATAATCGCCGCCTCAGTTCAGGAGTTCCGAAGATGCGTCAGGCCGCCAAGACCCAGTCCGTCGAGAAGATCGACCCGGTGTGGAGCCGCATCCGCGAGGAGGCCGAGGAGATCGCCCGCAAGGAGCCCGCACTGGGCGGTTTCATTTTCTCGCTCGTCCTCAACCATGACACCTTCGAGGAGGCGCTCACCCATCGCCTTGCCCAGCGGCTGGGCAATGCCGATATCGGGGCTGACCTGATCGTCCACGCCTTCAACGACGCGATCGAGGCCGAGCCGGAAATTGGCCATGCGGCCCGCGCCGACATCATTGCCACCTTCGACCGCGACCCGGCCTGCCACCGCTACATTGACCCGCTGCTCTATTTCAAGGGCTACCAGGCGATCCAGACGCACCGCATGGCCCACCGGCTGTGGGCCATGGACCGCAAGGACTTCGCCTATTACCTGCAGAGCCGCCTTTCGGTGCTGACCTCGATCGACATCCACCCGGGTGCCAGCATCGGCAAGGGCATCATGGTCGATCACGGCCATGACATCGTGATCGGCGAGACCTCGGTGATCGAGGACAACGTCTCGATCATGCAGGGCGTGACGCTGGGCGGAACCGGCAAGGAGGCAGGCGACCGCCACCCCAAGATCCGGCGCGGCGTGCTGGTGGGGGCAGGTGCCAAGATCCTCGGCAACATCGAGATCGGCCACTGCTCGCGGGTTGCCGCCTGCTCGGTGGTGCTGCATGACGTTCCGGCGAATACGACGGTGGCGGGCGTGCCGGCCAAGGTGGTGGGCTATGCCGGCTGCACCGAGCCGTCGCGCGCCATGGACCACAATGTGGAGCAGGTTGCGGCACAGCCGGAATAGGGCTATTCGGGCGGCATTCACCTTCTGATGAGAGGCCGCCTTGAAACCCGATGAAATCGCCAAGCTGACGAAGTTCCTGCGCGCCAAGTTCGAGCTTCCCTCGATGAGCGTGAAGAAGCGCCCGCAAAAGGATGACTCGGCGGAAGTCTATATCGGCGAGGAGTTCATCGGCGTGATCTTCCGCGACGAGGAGGACGGCGAGTTGTCCTACAACTTCTCCATGGCCATTCTCGACTTCGACCTCGAGGACTGACCCACGTGACGGCCTATGCGCTGGACGGCATCGCGCCGGAACTGCCGGAGGAGGGTGGCTACTGGATTGCGCCCTCCGCCTCGGTTATCGGCAAGGTGCGGCTCGAACGGGGCGCTTCCGTTTGGTTCGGCGCGGTGATCCGCGGCGACAACGAGTTGATCACCATCGGCGAGAATTCCAATGTGCAGGACGGTGCTGTGATGCACACCGACCCCGGCCTGCCGCTCACCGTCGGCAAGGGCTGCACCATCGGACACAAGGCGATCCTGCATGGCTGCACCGTCGGCGACAACACGCTGATCGGCATGGGGGCCGTGATCCTCAACCGGGCGCGGATCGGCCGGAATTGCCTGATCGGCGCCAACGCGCTGATCACCGAGGGCAAGGAGATCCCGAACAACTCACTCGTCATGGGTCAGCCGGGCAAGATCGCCGGTGAGTTGAACGAAGAGGCCGTCGCAAGGCTGGCCAAATCCGCCGAAACCTATGTGCGCAACTGGCAGCGCTTCTCCCGCGGCCTGAAGGCCGTCTGACATTCGCTGATCGGCGGCGTCAGGGCCTCAGGCCTCCACCGCTGCCACCAAGGTCTCGTCGGTATCGTCCAACAGCGCCGTGACCGCCTTTCGTGCGGCCTCGGGCGACTGCGAAGCAACGGCCCTGACCACGGCGGCGTGCAGCGGCAGCAATTGTTCCGGGTGGACGGCGTGGCTCGTGGTGTAGGCGAACATGCTGGCCAGCGCCTGCTCGATGACGATGCCGAAGGGCACCAGAAGTTCATTGTTCGCGGCGGCAAGGAGCGCGAGGTGGAAGCGCACGTCGGCCTCCACCATGGCCTCCGACGAGACCTCGGCCGACTGCATGTCGGCGAAGGCCCTTTCCAGCGCGGCGAGCTGCGCGGGCGAGCGGCGCGCGGCGGCAAGCACCGCGGCGCCGGGCTCGAGGATGCGGCGGATTTCCTGCAGCGACAGCAGGAAGGTGCGCTCGTCGAGCGCGGCGCGGTGCCAGGCCATCACGTCGCGATCAAGCAGGTTCCAGCGCTCCCGGGGTTCGACGCGCGAACCGATCTTGGGGCGGGAGACGAGCAGCCCCTTGCCGTTCAGCGTCCTGATCGCCTCGCGGACGGCGGTGCGGGAGGCCCCGAACATCTGGCCCCATTCAGCCTCGTTGGGCAGCAGCGAGCCTGGCGGATAGGTGCCGTCGAGGATGCGCCGGCCGATGCCGGCGGCCAATTCGGAATGCACCCGGCTGCCGGGCTGCCGCCGCGGCGCCCGAACCGGCTTCATGCGGCGCTCGCCCATGTGACCCGCCCCTTCCGACTTTTATCCTACAAAACTACCCCGTCACCCCGGGCATTGCAATCGCACCCGGTTGGTGAGCTTGGCGTGGAGGGGGGTGCAAGCCGTTCGTAGATATGCTTATTGTCGCGTGTAATGCATTTCACTAATAAACTGCGCTGTACCATTACGTATAAGTGCAGACACAATCGACCATTTTGACTGATTTCCACGCTATATCCAGAAGGAGCGCGAAATGAGACTCGTAGTTGCCGCAGCGGCGACCGTAATTCAACTGCTGATTGCTGGAGCGGCGAGTGCATGCACGATCGCGCAGCCAAAAGGGGAGGTCATCCTGTCCATCGATGGGATGATCAAAGATTGCAACGAAGGCCTGTCGGTGCATCTCGACCGGGCGCTGGTCGACGCTCTGCCGCGCAAGCAGGTCAAGACAGAGAACCCGTGGGACGACGGCCCCGTTGTCTATGAGGGTGTGCTGCTCCGCGATTTGATGAAATTCGCCAAGGCGGATGGCACGACCGCCACCGTCTCGGCGCTGAACGACTACCGCGCCGACATTCCGCTGGCTGACATGGACAAGTATGACGTGATCCTCGCCGACAAGCGCGGCGGCGTTGCGCTTCCCGTGCGCGACAAGGGGCCGTTTTTCGTGGTGTTCCCGTTCACCGACTTTCCCGAGCTCGCCTCCGAGGCCCGCTACGCCCAGTCGGTCTGGCAGGTCAACCGCATTACGGTGAAGTAACAGCCCTTGCCAGCAGTCGCCAGAAGCCGCGTCAGTCGCTGGACGATCGCCTTCGTCCTCAGCATGCTGGTGCTGATCGTGGTGGCGGCACTGTTGGGGCTGTTCGGCTACCGTGATCTGCGCGACCTCGGCAAGCCGCAGGACGATGCAGGCTGGACCATTTTCCAGATGGGCTTCGAGCATCAGCGCCTGTTGCTGGCGGCCGAGACCGGCGCCAGCGAGGAGGAGCTTCGGCTGCGCGGTGACCTGTACCTGAGCCGGGTGTTCCTGCTGCGCGACGCACCGATGCTGGACCATGTGCGCGATGAGTTGGACCCGAACAGCCTGCAGGACTTGCTCGACACCGCCCAGCACACCGACCTGCTCGTCAAACAGGCCGGGACCGCCGAGGGCCGCGCCATGCTGGTCGAAGAACTGCGCAAGGACGCCAAGCCGGTGCGCGAGTTGATGATCGACATGTCGAACCTCAACCGCCGGCTCCTGGCGGAGGACCGCACCCGGCGCACCGAGTCACTGCTGATCTACCTCGCCGCGCTGGAAACGCTGATGCTGGCGTTGCTGGGCCTCGGCGTGCTGGTGTTGCGCACCACTGCAAAGCTGCGCGAGGCCAACCAATCCGTGGCCGAGCAGCTGGAAACGCAGAATGCGATCCTGCGGTCGGTGGATGACGTCATCATCGGCCTCTGCCCCTGTGGCGAGGTGCTTTATTCCAACCCTCGTGCGCTTGAACTGCTCGGGCCCAGCGCTGGAAGTGGCAACATGCTGGCCACGACCGGCCCGGACGCCACGCGGCTGGCTGCGGAGGTCCGGTCCTTCGTCGATTCTGCGTCTGCTCCCGAGAGGGGCCATGCCTTTGACGCCCGCAAGGTGACGGTCGAGGGGCCGGATGGCCTGCATCACTACGTCATGCGCAAGTACCGCGAGCTCTCCACCAAGAATCGGCACTGCTCCGATACCTCGCTCATCATTTCGATCTCCGATGTGACGGCGGCGGAGGAGGCCAACCAGCGCCGCGACCACTATGACGCCCGCATCGGCGAAATGAGCAGGCTTCTGGCCTATGCGGCGATTTCTGGCGGCATTGTGCACGAGATCAGCCAGCCGCTGGCCGCCATTCGAAACTATGTCTACGCGCTGAAGGTGTCGCTGAACCTGAGGCCCGACACCGAAGAGCAACGTGCCGTGGCCGATCACCTTGGGGTTGAAGTTGACCGTGCCATCGAGGTGGTGCGCAACGTGCGCCGCATGGGCCCGCAGGACCCCCAGGACCCCGGCATCTGCGATATCCGCGAGGCCATCGACCATTCGCTGCGGCTGGTAACGTTGGGCCGCACTCCGCCGCCTCCCATTGTCATCGATCAGCGCAGCAACAACATCTGCGTCAAGGGCTCTCTGCCGCTGATCGGTCAGGTGATGGTTAACCTTCTCAAGAACGCGCTCAGCGCTTCGGCCGCCGTGGGCCTGGCGGGCGCCAGCGTGACCGTGGTGGCCGAAGACGGCTTCGCCCGCATCGAGGTGGCCGACTACGGCACGGGCGTCTCGGCCGATGCCGCCAAGACCATCTTTACCCCGTTTTCAAAATCCGCCCGGGGCGGCATGGGACTGGGGCTTGCCATTTGCCAGCGCATCGCGTCTACACTGGGCGGGTCGCTGTCTTGGAAAAACAGCGAAGCCGGCGGTGCCGTCTTCACCTTTACCGTGCCACTCGAAGAGGAAGATAAGAAGCAATGACTGGCAAGACCATCATGATCGTGGACGACGACCGTGGCTTTGCGCAATCGCTTGCGAACATGCTCGGCGCCTCCGGATACCGCACCTGCGTCAGCTATGACCCGGCCAGCGCCCTGGCCCAGTCGCGCAGCCAGCAGGTTGATTGCGCCCTGATCGACTACAATCTCGGTGCCACGTTGGGCACCACGCTCATCAATCGGTTGCGCGAGGAGGGGCATGTCTTCCCGATGATCATGATCACCGGCTATGGCGACGTGCGCACCGCCACCCAGGCGATGAAGCTGGGAGCGGCCGATTTTATCGAGAAGCCCTATGAACCGGGCGAGCTGCTGGCCTCGATCGACGGCGCCATCAACAAGGCACGCGACAGTTCGCACGTGGCGGATGGCATCCGCGAGGCACGGCGCATGCTGCGCATGCTGACCGAGCGCGAGAGCGAGATCGTTGACGCTATCGTGGCGGGAAGCTCATCGAAGCAGATCGCCGAGGCCCTTGGCGTCAGCCAGCGCACTGTTGAAGCGCATCGTGCAAACGTTCTTCAGAAGCTCGGGATTTCCAACACGGCATCGCTGGTTCGCCTTGCGGTACTGGCCGGTCTCGGGCCGCCGCAAGGCTGATCCAGCAATCGATTGCTGATTAGATGAAGGACGAATCGAGGCTTCCGATGAAGGCCAGCGAGGCGACGGCGCGCCGGGTGTCACGTTCCATGTTGCGTGCGCCCTGAAGCGAGCAGGTCTTCACGAGTTCAGGCACCTCGCCGATCATGCCGCGCAGGCTGTCACACAGTTCGCGGCCGATGCTCTTGCCGTTGCTGCCGGTCTGCTGCATGGCCTTGAGCAGGGCGCCGCGAACAAGAACGAAGCGGCGAAGCGCTTCAACCTCTGACAGAAGCTGCATGCGGACGAGCACGTCCTCCGCCTCGGTGTACTTGGCCAGCAGCTTGCTGACTTCCGCCACCGCGAGGGTCACGCCGACCTGGGGGTCCTTCGTCGAAGCCTCGAAAACGGAAGCGCTGGTGCTAGGGTTGGTGGTGACTGTGTCCATGGATGCCGATCCTGATTTTCAGATTGGCGCAATGGTAAGGTGCAGTTTCTTCGATGGGGATGCGGAAAGCCCGCACCCCGGTACGTAGAATTGCACTGATCAGGGCAGATATGCGCGCTCTGAAATGATCCAGAAAACGACATAATATCATATATTTAAGGGGTTTTATTGCAGGGCCAGCGCCAAACTTGGCACGATTTGATTATCAGCAAAGTTACTCTGAATGAATGGTCAATCATGGGTGGAGCCGGCACAGGGTGGGACTGTGCCGGCTCCCGCGGTCCCGGTCTGGTGGGGAATCGGTGGGGACGCCGACCGGGCGCGTTTTGCGGTCTTGGGCTAGCGGACGGCGCGGGCCGCCACCTCGCCTGCCTTGTTCTTCGGGGCGGGTGCAAGGGCTTGCCAGTCGCGCGGGTCACGCGCCGACTGGCGCTTCAGGAAGGTGTAGTCACTGTCTGACCAGCGGCGCACACCGTCGCGGCGGTTGTCCAGGATGAAATCGCCTTCGCTGGTTGCCAGCATGAGCACGGCGTGCCCTTCCTGCCGGTCGTCGAGCACCACGGTCAGCAGCAGCGCCGAGCGCGGCAGGCCGAGCACCTCGAGGTAGCGCTGTTTGAGCAACGCGTAGTCCTCGCAGTCGCCGCGGGCAGTCGGATAGTCCCAGCGTTCAGCCTCGCCATAGATCTCGTCGTCGCTCGCCGGCCGCACGTCGGCATTCACATAGGCGTTGACGCGGTTCACCAGTTCCCATTGACGGGCGCTGAGATGCGGTCGAACGGCGCCCGATGGCCTGATGGCGCAGGCCTCCGGGCGGCGGCCGCAAAACTTCACGAAGCCGATGGGTGGCAGGGTGCGGCCAAAGGTGGGAGCGGTTCTGGTCGGCCCGTTGCCCGCCGCTGCGGTCGTCTCGGTGGCGGCGCCCGCGGGCGGGGCCAGCGCCATGAGCAGCGCTGCTGCAGCAGCTGCAATCCTCGTCCTCATCATTGGCCCCATCAGCTTGTCCATGACGGGCAGAATAGGAGCCAAGCCTTTGAGATCACGTTCAGACCGGCACTCAAATGCAGTCGGCCGCGGTAGCAAAACATTCACCACCGCGGGCCTTCGCAAGGCGGCCCGAAAGGGGTTGATTAATGGGGAGGCCCCTGTTAAGCACCGCGCCACCAACGATGTGGCGTGCGGCCATGGCGGAATTGGTAGACGCACTAGCTTGAGGTGCTAGCGGGTAACACCGTGGAGGTTCGAGTCCTCTTGGCCGCACCATCGTTTGCTCGTAAGATTTTGTTATTTTTAGGGAATCCCGAAATTGGATTTCCTTCGGTCCCCTCAGGGTCCCCGCTTTTGACGCCCTTACGCTAGGGGAGCATTTCGCGCCTCGTATCGGGAGGGCTTTGGGCCTTTGCGAAGGGCAGGAACAACGGGCCTTTGCGTTATGGCGGTTCCAACGTCCGCCATTTTTATATCTAATACATTGATATTGCTGATTTGATTTGGTGGCTAGTGGTCCTTGCCCCACCATTTGCCCCACCATGCTCACCTGCATCGACCCATCGCTGCTAAAGGTTTACGCTAGGTCATAGGGCTGGATGGCAGGCAGGGTGGTTACTTCAGCCTAAATGGCGCCGTCAGCGGGGGTGATAATCTGGGCTTGGTGATTTATTCCTGAGTTCCATCGGGTGTTGAGAGGCTTGAACCATGTTTTGACAATACATTTGTTCTTAACCGTGACGGCGGAGATCGCAGCAGAAGAAACATGCCTCTAACATAGATCCAAGAAGTGGCCGCCGCCCCTGCCGACACGGCGACACCAACAGTAACTCTTACGTATCCTGAGGAGCCACTCATGGCTAAGTGACCAAATCCATAGAGAGAGGTAATTAACGTCGCGCAGAAGAATAGCGTTTTGAACTGTGAGCCATGGTCCGTATAGTTGAGTTGCTCGGCGCGCATGCCGCTGTAGATCACGCATGCCAGCAATAAACAGAGAAAGAATTCGTTAAACGGATCGAATATCAGCACTCCAAGTATTATAGGAATGAAAATATATAGGTACCAACAGGAAACTTTATAAGAGACTTTGCTATGTGTGTATAGATGGGCAATATGCTTCCCACAAAACACGAGTATATTGTTTAAGTGCGTCCGAATAGTATCTTGTCGCAAATACAGCCTGCTAGTCATTTTATTTTCGCCAGCATAGGTAAAGTTCACGTCAGAGATCAGAACAGCGGCGTTATGCTGCTAATTCGCTTCTGCCATGTCGCTGCGCACATTATTTTAGCAGCCGGTTTTTTCTGGTAACCCGACAACAAAAATCCAGTTGGGTTGGTGAGAGAGAGGGAAGCATCTCGTCGCGGGCGCGGAGAGCATCTTTTGCGATCAGCACGTCTCTCTGCTCCTTCATCATTTCTATCTCCATCTCACACAAGTAGCAGCGCTCACTTGCTAGTTGAGTTGGGCATGCGAGCAACACACTGATACCATTCTGCGCCGAGACAGCCCCGGCTATCTCCCAACGCGGCCGTGAGGGTACGGATGTAGGGCCTCATCTTTATCCACAGACTGGCGAGCGGAATTATTAGGACGAGGTAGGGAGCAAAGACAAATAGCAAGTCACGGATCAACATATTCATTATGAATCACCTAGCTAATCAGTTAGACTTAGAACACATCTGTTAACACTAAGTTATGCGTGATGAGAAGCGGCAGCGTCGCGGTTTATGTTGCCGCACTCCTTCCGACGTCTTTTGGATCAACGACGGCTTCCGCCTTTAGTCTACCCGACATCCACCGGATGACCCGCCTTTTAGGTCGATGATTTCCGCATTTTTGGGCCGGGTGCAAGACCGGCCCTTGGCAGTCAGCGTCGACGGTCTGACATGACCGCAATTTCTGCTCATTGCTTGCCGGGAATGTCGATTTTGCCGTGATTGTGCCTTGATCAAGACGCACCTCTCCCTTGGTTTGAGCTGGAACGTATGACAACCGGGCCTTTCACGCCGGTGTTGGATCAGGCGGTGGCCGCAGTTCGGCGATCAGTCGCAGAATGTCGGCGAAGAGTTGTCTCGGGATAGCGACTTCGGCCATCTGGAAGGCAACATAGCGACCGTGGCTGATGATCTTCGCGCCGATCTTGATCAACTTCTCCCTCAGGCTGGTCAGCGACCAGTCCTTGATCGGTTCGGGAGTTGCGAGGGTGCGCAGGAAG
>CAMDBX010000046.1 GCA_945889445.1 Rhizobium sp. Q54 | reverse complement strand
ACGCCTCGCCATCCGGCCTCTCGGCAAAGACGGCCACTACGGCGTGTTCTTCGCCTCCCACCTCATCACTTCAATCAACTTGACGGAACAGTAACGTGTCAGCCATGTCTCCGAACAGGCGTCAACCATGTCCCCGGTCCAAACACTTGTCCCGGCCATCTCTTTTGTGCGCTAGTCCACCCCAAAAGGACCGTCATCCCGGCGAAGGCCGGGATCCAGCTTTCTCACCGCACGCACTGAACCATGGAACTGGTCCCCGGCCTTCGCCGGGGCGACAGAATTGAAGGAGTGCATCACTCCTCCACGAGCGTAGCAACCGGATCGATCTCTTCATGCATATCGCGCCACTCCGGATTCATGGTCTCGATGAGACGAATTTTCCAGGCCCTCTGCCATTCCTTCAACTGCTTCTCGCGGCGAATGGCAGCCTCCATCGAGATCCGATGCTCATACCAGACCAGCCTCACCAGCCTGTAGTGTGAGGTGAACCCAGGCGTCGTGCCATTCTTGTGATCCCACACACGAGACCACAAGCCGCTGGTGACACCGATATAGATCGTTCCGCGGTAGCGGTTCGCCATCATGTAGACGGCGGGATTCTTCTCGCCTTCCATAACGAAAGGCTAATTCAGCACGTGCGGCAAGCAAAGCTGGATCCCGGCCTTCGCCGGGATGACGGTCGTTGAGTAATCGATATTGTGAGGCCCTAGGCCCTTACTTCACCGTCGCGATCCAGTCGAACAGCTTGTCGAAGCCGCCGAACGGATAAAGATGCGGGCCCGCAATGCCCAGCTCCGGCTGGCCGTAATGCACCTGCGCCAAGCCCGCCACGAAATCATCCGGCGTGTTCACGGTCAGCAGCTTGGTGATGTTCAGCGCCTGCTTGCGGATGAAGCGGGCGGAGTTGCCCACGCCGCACATGGCGGCATATTTCACCAGCGTCTTGATGGTGGCAGGGCCGGGAATGCCCACATAGATCGGCAGGTCGATGCCTGCGGCCCGCAGGCCCCTCGCCCATTCCGTCACCGGGCCTGCCTCGAACAGGAACTGCGTGGCGATGAAGCCATCGAGACCATTGGCCTTGATGTAATCCTGCTTCTCCTTCAGCGCCTTCAGCAGCACCGCTTCGCCGTGGATCTTGGTGATGTCCGGGTTGCCTTCGGGGTGGCCGGCGATGCCGATGCTCTTCACGCCATTGGCCTGGAACACGCCGGTCTGCATCAGCTGGATCGCCGCGTCATACTGGCCGATGGGCTCGGGCGCGCCGCCGCCCAGCACCAGCATGGTGTCGGACCCGGCCTCGGCCAGCGCCTTGATGCGGGCGCGGAGGTCCGCCTCGTCCTTGACGAAACGGGCGGGCACATGCGGCACCGGCTGGAAGCCCGCGGCCTTCAACTGCTTCACCGCCTCGATCTGGCCGCTCAAGTCGCCAGCATCGATCAGCGCCACGAAGACGCGGCAGCCTGGAACAAGCTTGTCCTTCAGCAACGGCAGCTTTTCCACCTGCTTCGGCGTGATCTCGATGGAAGAGAGGCGCAGGAAGGAGGCGGTGGAGGATCCGGCAGCGGTGATCGGGGCGTTCATGGACGTCTGGCTCCGTTAGGGTGGGCGGACATTGCCCCCGCCGCAACCTCCCCGCCCGGATGTTTGCGACCCCGCCATTACGAATGCGACCGGGCTGCAGAGCCTGTGTCGTTTTCCGGCTGCGGCATGACGCTGGTGGACAATGCCTCAAACTTGCGCAAAAAGGGTTCAAATAGGAGCCCCGCCCGCATGTTCGGCGATCCCCCAAAGCAATTGCCCCAGCACATGGCCGTCGTCGTGGTGCCGGAATTCACCATGATGCCGGTCACCTCGGCCATAGAACCGTTGCGTCTCGCCAACCGCATGTCCGAGAAGACGCTCTACAAGTGGACCATGCATTCCATTGACGGTCAGCCGGTGGCCGCCTCCAACGGCATCCTCGCCATGGTCGACGGCGACCTGTCGTCGATCCCGGACGACGCCACCATCCTCATCTGCGCCGGCCTCAACGTGCAGCGCCACACCGACAAGCGCCTGGTCGCCTGGCTGCGCAAGGTGGCGCGCAGGGGCACTTCGATCGGCGCCGTCTGCACCGGCGCCCACATCCTTGCCGAGGCGGGCCTGCTCGACGGCTATAAATGCACCATCCACTGGGAGAACATGCCGGGCTTCACCGAGGCCTTCCCGGAGCTCGATGCCACCGGCGGGCTGTTCGAAATCGACCGTGACCGTTTCACCAGTGCCGGCGGCACCACGGCGCTGGACATGATGCTGACGCTGATCGCCAGCCAGCACGGGCCGGAACTCGCCTCCGGTGTGGCCGAGGGCATTCTGCACTCACCGATCCGCCACCATTCCGAACACCAGCGCATGTCGCTGCCCGCCCGCATCGGCGCCAGGCACCCCAAGCTCGTCGGCATCATCGAGGAGATGGAACAGAACCTCGAGGAGCCGCTGTCGCCCTCGATTCTGGCCAAGCAGGCGGGCCTCTCCACCCGCCAGCTCGAACGGCTGTTCCGTCGCTACCTCGACCGGAGCCCCAAGCGCTATTACCTCGAACTCCGTCTCAAGAAGGCGCGCTCGCTGCTGCTGCAGACGGATATGTCGGTGATCAACGTGGCGCTGGCCTGCGGCTTCTCGTCGCCCTCGCATTTCTCGAAATGCTACCGCGCCTTCTACGGTCGCACGCCCTATCGCGAGCGCGGCATCCCGGTGATCGAGGGCACCGAGGTCGCCTGAGCAGGCGAACTAAAAGGATTGCAATAATGAAGGGCGGGTCCTTGCGGGCCCGCCCTTCCGCTGTGCCTTCGCGACCGGGGGGATCTTACGAAGAGCACGGTTAGCGAGAAACACTGAACGATTTCATTGCTCAGCTTGAGGTGGCGCTTCATTTCGAATCTAGCGCCAAACGTGAGCTAATCATAGGGCGAAGGTGGAACGATTGCAAGCCGGAGTTGTTGACCGTGCGTTCAGTCTATGGAACTGCAATTTCAGGATGCAGATCCGAGCGTAAGCGATGCCCGCAACCCGCCCAGTGAGGCCTCGTCCAGCTGCACGTCCCCATTATACATGGCCGCGGTCTCCCGAACGATGGCAAGACCAAGACCGGAGCCGGGCTTGGTCTCGTCCAGCCGCTGACCACGCTTCAGGGCTTGCGAGCGCAGTTCGGGCGGAAGTCCGGGCCCATCGTCCTCGACGGCGATCACCAGCAGGCTGCGCCCCGCCGCGGACGGAGCCGGCCGGGCGGAAACGGTCACCCGCGCGGCCGCCCACTTGCAGGCATTGTCCATCAGGTTGCCGACCATCTCCTCGAGGTCCTGGCGTTCGCCGCGGAACTTCAGCGCCTCCGCGCAGTCAACGGTCACGGTGACGGCCTTGTCGCGGTTGATGCGCTCCAGCGTGCGGGCCAGCGCCTCCAGCACGGGCTTCACCTCGGTCACGGCACCCAGCCCCTGGGCGCGCGCCGCGCGCCGGGCACGGTCGAGGTAGAGGCTCACCTGGTCGCGCATCAACCCGGTCTGCTCCGTCACCTTGGCGGCAAGCGGTGTCTCCTGCCCCGCCGCCTCGTTGGTCAGTACGCTGAGTGGCGTCTTCAGTGCATGGGCCAGATTGCCCACTTGCGTGCGCGCCCGTTCCACGATCTCGGCATTGGACTGGATCAACAGGTTCAGCTCATCCGCCACCGGCCTGAGTTCGGCCGGGTATTCGCCCTTCAGTTCCGTCACCTCGCCCTGGCGAATGGCCAGCAGCTTGGCCTGCATGGCGCGCAGCGGCCTGAGGCCAAAACGCACCTGCACGAACACCGCCAGCGCCAACCCCAGTGCCAGCAGCACCAGGCTTGAAATCAGCGCGCGGTTGAAGCTCTGCACCTCGGCTGAAAGTTCATCGTAGTTTCCGGCCACCAGCACGGAATATTGCCGGGTGCTGCCGGGCAGCGTGAACACCTGCGCGATGGCGCGCAGCGTCACGCCCAGCGTATCCGTGAGGTAGAAGGCCTGAACGCCGACTTTTCCCGCAAATTCCGGCGGCACGGTGAGCCGCTGTTCGAGGAGCGAGTTGGAGGCGAGGTCGGCCGTGCCCTGCGCGGCATCCACCGGCACCACCTGCCAATACCAGCCCGACAGCGGCAGCCCGAAGCGCGGGTCGACGATGGCGCTCGACAGGCGCGGGCTCCCCTCCGCCGTCACCTCGATATTGGCGAGAAGACCGTCCAGCACGGAGCGCAGCCGCTGGTCGAAATTGCGCTCCAGCGCGGCGGTGAAGAGACTGGCAAGCAGCAGGCCCGTTGCCACGAGCAGCACGACGCTGACGACCAGCGATGACAGGATGAGCCGGCTCGACAGCGAGCTAGGCCGCATTGTCCGACTCGGTCACGGTGTAGCCCATGCCGCGAATGGTGTGCAGCACATCGACGCCCAGCTTCTTGCGCAGGCGGCCCACGAACACCTCGACCGTATTGGAGTCGCGGTCGAAGTCCTGGTCGTAGAGATGCTCGACAAGCTCGGTGCGCGACACCACCTTGCCCTTGTGGTGCATGAGATAGGAGAGCAGCCGGAACTCGAGCGATGTGAGCTTTACCGGCATGCCGTCGACGCTGACGCGCGAGCTCTTGGTGTCAAGCACCACGGGCCCCACCGAAAGCTCGCTGGTGGCATGGCCCGCGGCGCGGCGCAGCAGCGCGCGGATGCGCGCCAGTACCTCCTCCATGTGGAAGGGCTTGGCGACATAGTCGTCGGCGCCTGCGTCAAAGCCCGCCACCTTGTCGGACCAGCGGTCGCGCGCGGTGAGAATGAGAACCGGCATCTTGCGTCCGGCGCGCCGCCACTTCTCCAGCACGCTCACGCCGTCGATGATGGGAAGGCCGAGGTCGAGCACCACCGCGTCATAGGGTTCGGTATCACCAAGGAAGTGCCCCTCCTCGCCGTCCTTGGCGGCGTCCACCGCATAGCCCGCATCCGCCAGCGCCGTTGTCAGCTGGCGGCGGAGGTCGGGATCGTCCTCGACGACGAGTAGGCGCATGGCTGTTCCCCGCTACTGCGACACCTGGCCGGTGGTGGCATCGACCAGCACCTGGATCACGCTGCCGTCCTGCTTCAGGCGCACCACATAGTTGCCGCCCTTGAGTTTCACACCCAGCGCCTCGGCACCCGGCACCGCCTGCAGCGCCAGTTTCACCGCCTGTGACGGGGCCACCTGCTGTGCGCCCGCGGGCACGGTCCAAAGGGCCGCGGCAAGCAGGGCTCCCGCAGTGGTCAGTCGAATGCGCGTGGCTGAGGCAATTTTCATGATCGCGTCCTACCCCTTCCTATCTGAACCGCGGATGAATGGAAATCCCGTGCGCCGCGGGGCCTTCACCGCGTCGGCCACCTTCTCCAGCGACCGCCCGCCGATGTAGCCGCCTGCGCCCACGGTGACCCCAACGAGCGCGCGCTGTCAAGGACTAAATTCCATTTCGAGGAATTTTCTTTTGTCCTTGAACCGTCACCGTCCCCGGCTATTCCTCAATCATGGATATCCGCCAGCTTCAGTATCTCGCAGCGCTCGCGCGTGAAAAGCACTTCACCCGTGCCGCGCAGGCCTGCAACGTCACCCAGCCCACGCTGTCGGGGCGCATCCGCCAGCTGGAGCAGGAGCTGGGCGTTCCCATCGTCGAGCGCGGACAGCGCTACATCGGGCTCACGCCCGAGGGCGAGCGCGTGCTGAAATGGGCGCACTTGATCCTCGACAACTGGCAGGGCCTCACCCAGGAGCTCGGCACCATCCGCTCGAAGAAGGGTGAACTGGTCGGCCGCCTCGTCCTCGGCGTCATCCCATCGGCACAGCCCAAGGTGTCTCTTCTCACCCGCGCCATGGAACGTGAGCATCCGCGCGTCGAGTTCACCGTGCTCTCCCAGTCCTCGGAGGAAATTCTGCGGAACCTGCACGAACACGCCATCGACGTCGGCATCACCTATCTCGACAATGAGCCGGTCGAAGGCCTGATGCAGCATGCGCTCTACGACGAGCACTACTGTCTCTTCGTCGGCGAAAATTCTCCGTATGCGGATAAATCCGCCGTGACCTGGACCGAGGCTGCGCAGGAGCCGCTCTGCCTCCTGACGCCGAACATGCAGAACCGCCGCATCATCGACCGCGCCTTCGCAGTGGCCAATGTCCACCCCTCGCCCCGGCTCGAGACCAACTCGATCATGAACCTCCTGGCCTCGGTCAAGTCGATGGGCCTCTCGTCCATCATGCCGGATTATTTCATCAACGTGCTGGGCAAGCTGGAGGGGGTGCGGGCGATCCCGCTGGTCAACCCCAAGCTGGAGCACAAGGTCGGCCTCGTCGGCCTCCCGCGGGAGCCCCTTTCCCCCCTCGTCGCAGGCCTCTTCGCCGCCGCCCGAACTCTCAAGGCATAGGGCGGCACGCGAAGCCCCCCACCCCTGCCCCTCCCCACGAGGGGGAGGGGAATCAAGCGCGCAGCCGTGCCGGCAGGAATCCCCCTCCCCCTTGTGGGGAGGGGGTCGTTCCGCTTGATCTCAGTCAAGGCTGCCAGACTCCACTTCCCCCATTTTGCTCCCAACAGGAGCAAAATCCATGAAGCATTCCCCGGACGGCACCCATGCCCACTGCGCAACTCATGATTGCTATGTGCCCCTGAACCAAACCGAGGGCCACTGCCGTGACGATCACCACTGCAACGACGATGCCTGCCCGCTCGAAAAAGAGCTGGGCCGCCCCCGCTTCGGCCGGGCACTGGACATGATGGCGGCTGGATTGGGCCAGGTTGTGGGCAAGATCGGGGGTTGACCCCCACCCCTACCCCTCCCCACAAGGGGGAGGGAAAGCAAGAACGGATGCGCCTCACCTGGTTCCCCTCCCCCTCGTGGGGAGGGGCAGGGGTGGGGGGCCAACGGGCAACCCCTCATCGTCCCTCCCTATGACCCCATAGGACCCGTCAATTGGAATTTACACTCCACTTGCGCCATTAGGTTGGCATGTCTCAGAAAACCACCCTTCTCGATCTTTCCCCGCGTGAGGCGACGGCCGCCCGGGAGATCGCCCTCCGCTACGGCAACCGCCCCGATGCGCTGCTGGAAATCCTCCATGACCTGCAGGAGCATCTGGGCTTCATCCCCGAGGCCGCGCTCCCCGCGCTGGCCAAGGCGCTGAACCTGTCGCGCGCCGAGGTTCACGGCGTTGTCACCTTCTATCATGACTATCGCCGCGAGCCCGCTGGCCGCCACGTCATCAAGGTCTGCCGGGCGGAAGCCTGCCAGTCGATGGGTGCCAATGAGCTCGTCTCCATGATCGAGCGTTTCCTCAAGGTGAAGCTGGGCCAGACCACCGCCGATGGCGCAATCACGCTCGAGGCCGCCTACTGCCTCGGCAATTGCGCGCTCTCGCCTGCCGTGATGGTGGACGACAAGCTGGTCGGCCGGGTGGATGCCAAGAAGTTCGAGACGATCGTCGCGGAGTGCCGCTCATGAGCAAGGTCTTCGTTCCCCGTGATTCCGCCGCCCGCTCGGTCGGTGCCGATGAAGTGGCCGCAGCGCTTGCGAAGCTCGGCCATGAAGTCGTCCGCAACGGCTCGCGCGGCCTCCTCTTCCTCGAGCCCCTCGTCGAGGTCGAGACCAAGGATGGCCGCATCGCCTATGGCCCGGTCACCATCGATGACGTCGCCTCGCTGCCCATTGCCACGGCTGGCGCCCACACGCTGCGCCTCGGCAACATCGAGGATCACCCCTATCTCAAGAATCAGGAGCGCCTCACCTTCGCGCGCTGCGGCATCACTGATCCCGTTTCGGTTTCGGACTATGTGAAGCTCGGCGGCTTCGACGGCCTCAAGAAGGCGCTGGGCCTTGCAGGCGCGGCCATCGTGGCTGAAGTCACCGAGTCGGGCCTTCGTGGCCGCGGCGGTGCGGGCTTCCCCACCGGCATCAAGTGGAAGACCGTGCTCGATGCCAGGGCCGACCAGAAATATATCTGCTGCAACGCGGATGAAGGCGACTCAGGCACCTTCGCCGACCGCATGGTCATGGAGGGCGACCCCCTCATGCTCATCGAGGGCATGACGATTGCCGCCATCGCCGTGGGCGCCACCAAGGGCTACGTCTATATCCGCTCGGAATACCCAGATGCCATCGCCACCATGAAGGAGGCGATCGCCAATGCGGTCGCCGCCAAGTGGCTGGGTGCGAATATTCAGGGTACGGACAAAACCTTCCACCTCGAGGTGCGCCGCGGTGCGGGCGCCTATATCTGCGGTGAAGAGACCGCCATGCTCGAGTCTCTCGAGGGCAAGCGTGGCACGGTGCGCCCCAAACCGCCGATCCCCGCACTCGAAGGCCTGTTCGGCAAGCCCACCGTCATCAACAACGTGCTGAGCTTCGCCGCCGTCCCCTTCATCCTCGCCGAGGGCGGCACGGCCTACAAGAATTACGGCATGGGCCGCTCGCGCGGCACGCTGCCGTTCCAGCTCGCCGGCAACATCAGGCAGGGCGGGCTGGTCGAGAAGGCCTTCGGCGTCACCCTGCGTGAACTGGTCGAAACCTTCGGCGGCGGCACATTCACGGGCAAGCCCATCCGCGCCATCCAGGTCGGCGGTCCGCTCGGCGCCTATGTCCCGGCCTCCCAGATGGACATGCCGATGGACTATGAAACCTTCGCCGCCGCCCAGGCCATGGTCGGTCACGGCGGCATCGTGGTGTTCGACGAGACGGTCGACATGGCCGCCCAGGCGCGCTTCGCCATGGAGTTCTGCGCGATTGAATCCTGCGGCAAGTGCACGCCCTGCCGCATCGGCTCGACGCGCGGCGTCGAGGTGATCGACAAGATCGTCGCCGGCGAGGACCGTGACGCCAACCTCGAACTGCTCTCCGACCTCTGCCAGACCATGACCGACGGTTCGCTCTGCGCCATGGGCGGCCTCACCCCCATGCCGGTCATGAGCGCCATCAAGCATTTCCCCGAAGATTTCGACAAGCCCGCAGCGCTTGCCGCCGAATAAGGAGCCACGACAGATGACTCTCATTAAAGAAACCGACTACGGCACACCCGAGGTCACCTCCACCAAGATGGTGACCCTCGAGATTGACGGCCAGCAGATCACCGTGCCCGAGGGCACCTCGATCATGCGCGCCGCCATGGAGCTTGGCACCAAGATCCCCAAGCTCTGCGCCACCGACATGCTGGATGCCTTCGGCTCCTGCCGCCTCTGCCTCGTCGAGATCGAGGGCCGCAAGGGCACGCCCGCCTCCTGCACCACGCCCGTCGCCCCCGGCATCAAGGTCAAGACCCAGACCCAGCGCCTGGCCCAGCTGCGCAAGGGCGTGATGGAGCTCTACATCTCCGACCATCCGCTGGACTGTTTGACCTGTGCCGCGAACGGCGACTGCGAATTGCAGGACATGGCCGGTGCCGTGGGCCTGCGCGACGTGCGCTATGGGTATGATGGCGACAACCACGTCTCGAAGAAGCGCGCCGATGGCACGCAGAACATCCGCTACCAGCCCAAGGACGACTCGAACCCCTATTTCACCTTCGACCCGGCCAAGTGCATCGTCTGCTCGCGCTGCGTGCGCGCCTGCGAAGAGGTGCAGGGCACCTTTGCGCTGACGATTGACGGCCGCGGCTTCGACAGCCACGTGTCGGCCGGCATGGACGAGGCCTTCTTCGACTCCGAATGCGTTTCCTGCGGCGCCTGCGTGCAGGCCTGCCCCACCGCCACGCTCTCCGAGAAGTCGGTGATCGAAATGGGCCAGCCCGAACATTCCGTCGTCACCACCTGCGCCTATTGCGGCGTGGGCTGTTCCTTCAAGGCCGAGATGAAGGGCGACGAAGTCGTCCGCATGGTGCCTTACAAGGATGGTGGCGCCAACGAGGGCCACTCCTGCGTGAAGGGCCGTTTCGCCTGGGGCTACACCACTCACAAGGATCGCATCACCACCCCGATGATCCGCGACAAGATCACCGACCCGTGGCGCGCCGTGTCGTGGGACGAGGCCATCGGCTACACCGCCTCGCGCTTCAAGGCGATCCAGGAGAAGTACGGCCGCACCTCGATTGGCGGCATCACCTCCTCGCGCTGCACCAATGAAGAAGTCTTCGTGGTGCAGAAGATGATCCGCGCCGCCTTCAAGAACAACAACGTCGATACCTGTGCCCGTGTTTGCCACTCGCCCACCGGTTACGGCCTGTCGCGCACCTTTGGCACCTCTGCCGGCACGCAGGACTTCAAGTCGGTCGATGAGTCGGACGTGCTGCTGCTGATCGGCGCCAACCCGACCGACGCCCACCCGGTGTTCGGCTCGCGCATGAAGCGGCGTATCCGCGAGGGCGCCAAGCTCATCGTCGCCGACCCGCGCCGGATTGACCTCGTCGATTCCGCCCACGTCAAGGCCTCGCACCACCTGCAACTCCGCCCCGGCACCAACGTGGCGGTAATCAACGCACTGGCCCACGTCATCCTCACCGAGGGTCTCGAGAAGCGCGACTACATCACCGAGCGCTGCGACCCGGTGGAGTTTGCCCGCTGGGAGGCCTTCATTCGTGAAGAGCGCAACTCGCCTGAGGCGCTGGAGCCGATCACCGGCGTTCCCGCGGTGGAAGTCCGCGCTGCGGCCCGCCTCTTCGCCACCGGTGGCAATGGCGCCATCTACTACGGCCTCGGCGTCACCGAACACAGCCAGGGTTCCACCATGGTCATGGGCATGGCGAACCTCGCCATGCTCACGGGCAACGTGGGCCGCAACGGCGTGGGCGTGAACCCGCTCCGTGGACAGAACAATGTGCAGGGCTCCTGCGACATGGGCTCCTTCCCGCACGAATTCCCGGGCTACCGCCACGTCGGTGACGACACGGTGCGCCAGATGTTCGAAAGCGTTTGGCAGACCCACCTCGACAACGAGCCGGGCCTGCGCATTCCCAACATGTTCGATGCCGCCGTCGAAGGCACCTACAAGGGCATCTTCGTTCAGGGCGAGGACATTGCCCAGTCGGACCCTAACACCAAGCACGTGAACCACGCGCTGGAGTCGATGGAGTGCGTCGTGGTGCAGGACCTGTTCCTGAACGAGACTGCCGCCTTCGCCCATGTCTTCCTGCCCGGCACCTCCTTCCTCGAGAAGGACGGCACCTTCACCAACGCCGAGCGCCGCATCAACCGCGTGCGCATGGTCAAGGCACCGCTGCAGGGCAAGGACGAGTGGCAGGTCGTTTGCGAGCTTGCCACCGCCATGGGCTATCCGATGCAGTACAACAATGCCTCGGAGATCATGGACGAGATCGCCCGCCTCACCCCCACCTTCGCCGGTGTCTCCTTCGCCAAGCTCGACACGCTGGGCTCCGTCCAGTGGCCGTGCAACGACAAGGCGCCGGAGGGCACACCCCTCATGCATGTGGGCGGCTTCGTGCGCGGCAAGGGCCGCTTCGTGGTCACCGAGTTCGTGCCGACGACCGAGCGCACCAACCGCTCCTTCCCCTTGATCCTCACCACGGGCCGCATCCTGTCGCAGTACAATGTCGGCGCCCAGACGCGGCGCACCGATAACGTGACGTGGCACAAGGAGGACGTGCTCGACATCCACCCGCATGACGCCGAAGTGCGCGGCATCAAGGACGGCACCATGGTGTCGATCTCGAGCCGCATCGGCGCCACCACGCTGCGCGCCCGGATTTCCGAGCGCATGCCGCAGGGCGTGGTCTACACCACCTTCCACCACCCGGTGTCGGGCGCCAACGTGATCACCACCGAGAATTCGGACTGGGCCACCAACTGCCCCGAATACAAGGTGACGGCCGTTCAGGTGAACCTCTCCAACCAGCCCTCCGAGTGGCAGAAGGAGTGGGAGGAGCGCGAGGAAGAGAACAAGCGCGTTGCCCCGATGGTTGCCGCCGAATGAGCGACCGCCGTGCCATGAAGCATCAGCGCCCCCCGGTTCATCCGGGGGACGTGGAAGCTTTGCGCACGTCGATTGCCGCCCACGGCGTCCTGCACACGCTGGCGGGTGACGAGGAAACGGTCTGGCAGGTGCCGGAGGAAGTTCCGCTCGCCGTGCAGTTCAATTCGCAGAACTACGCCGTGATGATGGGCACGCCCGCCGACTTCGAGGACTTCGCCATTGGCTTCGCCATTGCCGAGGGCCTCATCGCCAAGGCCTCGGACGTTACGGCCGTGCTGGTTCTGCCCACCGAGCAGGGCTACGCGATCGACCTCTCCGTGCCGGAAGACAGGATCAACCGCGACCGCATGGCAAAGCGCAGCCTCGAAGGCCGCACCGGATGCGGTCTTTGCGGCATCGAGGACATGAAGGACGCAATCCGCATGCCTTCATCCGTGCTTCCCGCGGTGGAGCTTCGCCAGCAGGCCGTGGCGCGGGCCTATGAGCAACTGCCCGCCCACCAGCCGATGAGCCGCGTGAACCGCACGGTGCACGCCGCCGCCTGGTGCTCCGTGGACGGAGAAATTCTCCTGAGCCGCGAGGACGTAGGCCGCCACAACGCGCTGGACAAGCTGATCGGCGCGCTGGCGCGTGATGGCCATGACCTCACCCAGGGCTTCGTGCTGATGTCCAGCCGTTGCAGCTTCGAGCTGGTGCAGAAGTGCGCCATCGCCGGCATCGGCGCGCTGGCCACCGTTTCCGCGCCCACCGCACTCGCCCTGTCGCTCGCGCGGCAGGCGCGCCTTAAACTGGCCGCGCTCGCAAGCCGTGGCGTCATGCTTTTCGACAGGGACTAGAGATGCAGCACGAAGACATGCTCCGGATGGCGAACCAGATCGCCTCCTTCTTCAACGGCTCCGGCCCCGAAGCCGCGGTGAAGGACGCCGCCGACCACATCAGCAAGTTCTGGGACCCGCGCATGCGCACCATGCTGCTCGCCCACCTCGAGACGGGTGGCGAAGGCCTCGACGCGACGATCGTGAAGGCTGCAGCGCTCATCAAGCGCCCGAAGACGGCGGACGCGTGACTTTTTTGTCTTCTCCCGCTTCTTCAGCGGGAGAAGAAGGGACCCGTTGCGGAACGCAACGGGGAGATGAGGGAGGCAAGACCTGAGGGTTCGGCGTCCACAGCCCCTCACCTACCCCAACTGCGTTGGGGCACCCTCCTCTCCCGCTACGCGGGAGAGGACGAGCATACTACTTCACCACCCGCCGCTTCGCCGCCGGCAGCCGCCACAGGTGGTCCACCAGTTCTTCCACCGTGATCCCCTCTTCGGAGTAGACCTCGCCGGCGACAGAGATGCCGGCTTCCGTTACCGTGTCGTGCGTGCCCGACACCAGCGGGTGCCACCAAGGCAGCTTCTTGCCCTCATCCAGCAGCCGGTAGGCGCAGGTGGCTGGCAGCCATCCCAATGACCCCACGTTCTCCGGCGTCAGCTGCACGCAGTCAGGCACCTTGGCCTGGCGGTTGGGGTAGTCGGTGCAGCGGCAGCTGCCGAGATCGAGCAGCTTGCACGCGGCCCGCGTGTAGAGGAACCGGCCGGTGTCCTCATCCTCCAGCTTGTTCAGGCAGCAGCGGCCGCAGCCATCGCACAGCGATTCCCACTCCTCCCGGCTCATTTCGGCGAGAGACTTGGTTTTCCAGAAGGGTGCGCTGTCGGCCATCTGGCCTTTGGAGTGGAAGAGACACCGAAAGTCAACCTTGTGCTGGCAAGATGGCGGCCCACTTGGTAGCTTTCTTCCCGGTGTGGTTGGGACGGCGCGTTTTCGTCACAATCGCCCCCTAATTGGCGGCAAGCCTCGAGGTCGGTCTGAAGCGTGTCGAAAATCCCATCGCATGAATCCCTGTCCGGCCGACTCTGGCGGGCTGACGGTGTCGTCAGCACCGCCGTGTTCGAGACGTGGGACTTCCTCAAGCGGACGCATTCGGCCTACCGCAGCTTCCTGGAGCGTTTCCGCCTCAGGGGCGTGAAGCGCGTCTTCATCGACCTCCTCGACGACGGCCTGACTTTCGGGGTGATCTTCTGCTTCCTGCTGCTCGCCTATGCCCTGCCGCCCTTCTCCGGTACCGGCGACGTGTGGAACCGCGGCCGCGAATATGCCGTGACCTTCACCACGGCCGATGGCGAAATCATCGGCCGCCGCGGCATCCGCCAGGACGACGCCATTCCCCTGGCCGACATTCCACCGCACATGATCAAGGCGGTGCTGGCCACCGAGGATGCGCGCTTCTTCGACCATTTCGGCGTCGACGTGATCGGCACCTTCCGCGCCATCATCCAGAACGCGCGCGCCAATGACGTGGTGCAGGGCGGCTCCTCGCTCACCCAGCAGGTGGCGAAGAACCTGTTCCTCAGCCCCGAGCGCACCATCCGCCGCAAGGTGCACGAGGCCTTCCTGTCGATCTGGATCGAGGCCCGCCTCTCCAAGCAGGAGATCCTCAAGCTCTATCTCGACCGTTCCTACCTCGGCGGCGGTGCCTATGGCATCGAGGCAGCCTCGCAGTTCTATTTCGGCAAGTCGGTGCGTGACATCACCCTGCCGGAGTCCGCCATGCTGGCGGGCCTGTTCAAGGCGCCCACCAAATACGCCCCGCACCAGAACCTCGATCTCGCGCGGGCGCGCGCCAACACCGTGCTCTATCGCATGCTGGACGCGGGCTTCATCACCCAGGGCGAGCTGCTGCAGGCACGGCGCGAACCCGCCAGTTCCATCCAGCAGCGGATTTCCGACAGCCCCAACTGGTTCCTCGACTTCGCCTATCGCGACACCATGGCGCTGGTCGACCAGAAGGGCATCACCGGCGACTATGTGCTCGAGGTGAAGACCACGATAAACCTGCCGCTGCAAACAGCCGCGCAGGCCATCGTCAACGAGGAGGTGGCCGCCGCCCGCGAGCCCTACCACCTCACTCAGGGCGCCGTCGTGGTCATGGCCACAGATGGTGCGGTGAGGGCCATTGTCGGCGGTACTGATTACGAGATCAGCCAGTTCAACCGCGCAACCGACGCGATGCGCCAGTCCGGTTCGTCGTTCAAACCCTTCGTCTACATGGCGGCGCTTCTCAAGGGCTATAAGCCGAGCGACACGGTAGTCGACGGTCCGGTGGCGGTGGGCAACTGGGCGCCGCGCAACTACACGGGCAAATATGCCGGCCGCACCACGCTCCTCAACGCGCTGGCGCATTCCTACAATTCGATTCCGGTGAAGCTGATGATCGACATCGGCCGCACCGCCATCATCGACACGGCCCACCTCGCCGGCATCAAGGGCCAGCTCGAAACCTGGGCGCCCATGGTGCTGGGCACCAGCGCCCTGTCACTGATGGACCTCACCACGGGTTACATCAGTTTCGCCTCGGGCGGGCTTGCCGCCAAGCCCTACACCGTGCTCGAAATCCGCCGCTCCAACGGCGACGTGCTCTATGAGCGCACGCGGGATGCAACGGACCTTCCCAAGCGCGTGTTCCCGGAGGAGACGGTGGCGGAGCTCAACACCATGCTCAACGCCGTGGTCCGCCAGGGCACCGGCCGGCGCGCCGACCTCGCTTTCGAACCGGTGGCCGGCAAGACCGGCACCAACCAGGGCTATCGCGATGCCTGGTACATCGGCTTCACCGGCAACAACGTGGCGGGTGTCTGGGTGGGCAACGACGACTTCACGCCGATGAAGGACGTGACCGGCGGCCTGATCCCCGCGCCGATCTGGAAGCGCGTCATGATGGAGGCGGAGCGCGGCCTGCAGCCGGTGGGCTTTGCGGGCGTGCCCTATGACGAATCTTATGCGGTTGCCGCCGCCCAGGCACTGCCGCCCATGGCACCCGAGACGGTGAGCGATGAAACCGACCAGGCCCAGGGCGCCGGCACCGACATCCAGCAGGCCGATGCCGGAACGGGCGACGTGAACGGCGTGCTGAACGGCATGTTCGACCTGTTCGAGACGACACCGCCTGCCGCCGCCGCGGCTGCCGCCGCCGCTGCCGCCGCCGCCGCCGCCAAGCCCGCCGCACCGAAGGGCGACGCGCTGGTGCTGCCCAAGGCCAATGTCGACGATCCGACCTCGAAGAAGCGCAAGCGCAACTTCGTCGAGCAGATCTTCGGGGGCGACGAGGACCCGACCCAGTCCGACCAGCCCAAGAAGAAGAAAAAGAAGAAGAAGAAAAAGACTCTGTTCGACAGTATCTTCTGATCCATGCGGCGATTCATCTGGGCAACGCTCTATGTCACGTCCGGCGTTGCCGTCGGATGCTTCACCGCGTTTGCGCTCATCCAGTCGGCCGGCGTCGAGACCGTGGCGGGCGATGTGCCGTGGCAGAGCCGTGCTGCCGCCATGGCAGGTTCCGATGCCTTCTACGTGCGCGCCCATTACCTGCTCGAGGGTCGCCTGCCGCCCGCACCCAGCCAGCTTGGCGAGGCGACGGCAGAGACCGACGACGAGGGCCGCCCACTCACCGGCACCTGCAGCTATGTCATCACCTCCACCGGCCCGCTGCCGCGCTGGTGGAGCATCGGCATCGTGCAGGGGACCGCGGCCAGCGCCGAACTGCAGACCACCGCCGACAGCGACACCGCGGTGCGCGAGGCGGACGGCAGCGTGACCATCACGGCGGCCACTGCGCCGCAACAAGGCAACTGGCTAAAGGCGCCGGAGCGGCGGCGCTTCACCCTGCTCTACTCCGCACTCGCCGAAACGGCGCGTCCACTGGCACCGCCCTTCAGCATCAAGCGCGGGGTCTGCTCATGAAGAAGCACCTGTTCTGGCTGCTGGTGGCCGTGGTGGCAGGCGTGCTCGCGCACACGGCCTTCGCGCTGTTCGTGCCGGGCTGGTGGTTCTCGCGCGAGGTCGGCAAGCTTGCCGAGGCGCATGGCAGGAACAGCTTCTTCATCCTCTCTCCGCAGGAGCAGGCGAAGCTGTTCCCCGGCCTTCCCCGCTTTGGCGTCACCGGCGTCTGCCTGTTCGACGTGGGCAAGGGCAACGTGACCTTCGCCGCCGACCTGCCGGATGGATTCTGGATCACCACCATCTACACCGACAAGGCGGAGGCCATCTATTCGGTGAACAATCGCCAGTCAGGCGCCAACAGCTTCACCGTCAGCCTGTCACGCGCGCCGGGTCTCATCGAGCAGATCATCAAGGCCACGGAAAAGGAAGCGATCGCCGATATCGACTCGGGCTGGACCGTCACCTCGCCCGAGCCTCGCGGAATTGCCGTGGTGTGGTATCCGACACCGGAGATCGGGCTGCGCAGCATCGCCGCCGAGCAGGTGGCGCGCTCGCGCTGCATGGCGGCTGCCGCACCTCAAAGCTGAGACTCACTTGCTGATCGCCCCGTTGCGACGGGGACAGCGCTGCCAGCTTACCAGAAGTCGATGTCCATCCGCGCGTTGGACACGTAGCCGGTGCGCGCGGGTGGCAGGCGTTCGGCCAGGTCATACATGCGCTCGATGCGCACGCCGGTGAAGATCAGCACCTCGGCACTTGCACGCGTTGCTTCGCCACTGGCGGGGCGAACCCGGTCCAGCGGAAATTCGACGACGGTGTTTGTCCAACGGGCTTGCATGGCACTGCCTTCGGGTTGTGGATCACTCCATGGGCCCAAACTTGCGCATCATGGTTAACAAGCCCTTAAGGGGTGGGCGTGAGTCCCGCCATGCCCTTGCGGTCCTCGACCTCGACAATCCACAGGTCCGGATCGAAGCGGATGCGGCGCTCGAGCAGCGCCATGGCATCGGCCAGGGTCTGCGGTGGCGTGATCTCGGCGATCCAGCGCCGGTCGCCCAGCTCATCATAGGCTTCGCCGGGCGCAGGCCCAAGCAAATGGCAGGTGCCGTCAAGATGGTTGACGATCACATGCACGGCACCCGCCTCCTCGGCACCACGGCGAACCACGGCGCCGAATATCCCTTCCACCGTGCAGCGGCGAAGGAAGGCGGATACCCAGATTGCGGATTTGAGTCGCAACGGCCTACTGCGTCGCTGTTTCGGACTGGCCGCTCACCTTGCCGAGTTCGGCGATGAGCTCGTCGCTCACCTCGCCGGTTTCCGGCATCTTGTGGTCGCGCTGGAAGGCCATGATGGCGTCGCGCGTCTCGCGCGTCAGCTCGCCATTGATCTCACCGGGGGTATAGGCGAGCTCGGCCAGACCCGTCTGTACGCGGCGAATGGCGGCGCGCTGCTCGGCATCGGGTGCGGCCGCCACCGTGCCGGTGAACAGCGATGCTTCCGAAACCTCGCGGGTGAAGCGAATGTGCTCGGCGAGGTCGGTGGTCGGCGTGCCGTCGGCCTCAAGGCCCATGGCCTGCTGGTAGGCGGCAATGGCCTGGCGCGTCTTGCGACCATTCACCCCGTCGACGGGACCCTTGTAGTAGCCGGCCGACATCAGCTCGCGCTGCACGGCCTCGACCACGGGATCGAATTTCAGCTGTATGGTGCGCGTGCCGGTGGGTGGCGCAAGATCTCCCGGGCTCTCGGCCACGCTGGCCTGCACCATGCGGTTTGCCGCCGGCTGGCCAAACAGCGCATTGCCGGCGATGGCGGCCGACATGATCGCGGTCAGGCTCCACGCGGCAAGCGGAACCATCCTGATCCTGCGGCCACCCTTCTCCACCTTCTCACGCATGACGCCGACCCGACTTCACTTTCATCCCGCTGTTCCCGCGAACTGCAAACTTGCACCCATCGGGGTTAACGAGGCCTTTCCGGGGCTCGCGTGGCGGAGCAGTTCTTAACGCAAAATAAGCCCAAACTTTTCACCACCCGGTCAACACTGCGGTGGTAAGCCGTCGGAAAGTCTGGAGAACAAGGACCGGGATGCGTCTTTTCCGAACCATCATACTGCTGGGTGCAGCAGGTCTGCTTCTGCCGTCGCCGCCGGACGAGATGGCGAAGGGCTCCGACGCCGACCAGCCCTCAACCTTCGAGGTGCTGTCGTCAGCGGGCTCGGCGGCGTCGGATGCGTGGTCGTTCTGCAGCCGCCAGCCGGATGTGTGCGGCGTGGCAGGCTATCTGGCGGGCCGCCTCGAGGCCAAGGCACTCTATTCAGCCTCGCTGCTGTGGGGCTGGGCGTGGGAGGGCGAAAGCGGGCCTGGCAAGGGCGAGGGCCCATTTGCCGTGATCACCGTGGATGGCGACATGCCGCCCCCGGCGTCATCCGATCCAGGCGGCCAGTCCACCCTCGGCCTCGATGATCTCGTGCCGCCATGGCGCGGCCCCATGAAAGAAGGTTGAGCTTGCGGTCGGCGCGGCCTATCTCAGGCCCGCGCAACACTGGAAGGCCAAAGCCTTGACCGCCATCGACGATCTTCTCGCCGACTTCGAAATCCTCGACGACTGGGAGGACCGCTATCGCCATGTGATCGAGCTTGGCCGCGAACTGGCCCCATTGCCCGAGGGCGACCACACGGCGGAAAACAAGGTGAAGGGCTGCGCCAGCCAGGTGTGGATCACCTCCCAGGCCGGCGGCCCCAAGGACGATCCGGTGATCACCTTCCAGGGTGACAGCGACGCGCTGATCGTCAAGGGCCTCGTCGCCATCGCCTTCATGATCTATTCCGGCAAGACCGCCCGCCAGATCCTCGCCACCGATGCGGGCGAGGTTCTCGGCAAGCTCGGGCTTTCGGGTCATCTCACCCAGCAGCGCTCCAATGGCTTCGCCTCGATGATCCAGCGCATCAAGTCGGACGCCCAGACAGCCCTCCACGCCTAGCGCCTCGCCGCTCCGCCCGAGGCCGGGCGATCGCCGTCGATGGCCCATCCCGCGATGCTGTCCCGGCGCTGCGGCGCGGCCATGCCATAATGGCGTGCCAGTGCGGTGAGGGCCAAGCCCAGCACGGCGCGGCCGCTCCGTTGCGGCAGATCGAGCACGCGTTCCGCCTGCTCGATGCCGGCAGACAGGCAGCACACCTGCGCCAGCATCGAAGCGAGTTCCGGCCCCACGCTGTCGAGGGCGGCATGATAACGCTGACGCGCGGCAATGGCCCCGTCGCTCAACTCGGCAGAGACATTGCCGCTGCGCGCGCCGGCGCCCGCGAGGTCCCAGTTCAGCGTGGTGCGGCGGGCCAGCATCGCCCGCTCGAAGTCCATGCGCAGCCGTTCGCCGGCGAGATACTGCACCTCGGAAATCAACGGCTTGCCATCCTTCCCGCGCCGCGACCGGAGCCAGGTGAGCGGACTTTCAGCCTCATTGAAGGCGGGGCTGGCGGTGACGGTGGCGGACTTGGCGGGCATCTCACGCATGGGGCTTTCCTCCTAACAGAAGTGGCAATATAGGAGGGAACAAAACAGGAATAAATGCCTTCTTTGATTTATTTCCTGCCATGGGAATAGCCTGTCCTCACGGCCTTCGCCGGGAGGACGCCAGTCATGTGGGGCAAGGCTTCAGCCGGCGTTGGCCTGGCGCTGCTCGTCCTCGAGGCCGGACAGGAAATAGTCGAGGCCGAGGATCATGCGGACGCCGGAGCCGTTGTCGGCGGCCAGCGGCAGGCGGACCCAGTATTGCACCAGGTGCTCCTTGTTCACCCTGGGCCCACGCACGATGCCCTGGGTTGGCTTGCCATCAACCGCAGTGTGGCGATAGGCAGTCATCCAGTAGTCGCGCTTGAGACCGAGGTCGAGGTCGTCGATGTGCAGCCCGGTGATCTCCCGGTCGAAGACGTCGCGCAGCCTTGTGCCGGCCAGCCGGACCCGGGAACGCTCGATCGTGTCACCCACGTCGATCAGGCTGATGAAGGGCAGAAGCCGCGGAATGTGGGCGGGATTGATGTCGGCGCGGGTGGGCAGCAAACCCTGTTCTGCGCGGGACAGCCAGTAGTCATAGAGCTGGCGCTGCTCGGGCACAACCAACTGTGCCCTGAATGCTATGTTGACCGAACCTTTAGCCAACTCCGCCCCTTGCGAATCGATGCCTTGCTCAACGACTCGTTTATGAATCGTGAACGGCTGATCCGCAAGAGTCAGGCGGAATAAAATCTTTAGGGGCCGCCTCAGCGCGCCTTGCGCTGGCCGAGCCCCATGTTCTTGGCCAGGTTGGAGCGCGAATTGGCATAGTTCGGCGCCACCATGGGATAGTCCGCCGGCAGGCCCCACTTCTCGCGGTACTGCTCGGGCGTCAGGTTGAAGTGGGTGCGCAGGTGGCGCTTCAGCGACTTGAACTTCTTGCCGTCCTCGAGGCAGATCAGGTAGTCGGGCGTGATCGACTTCTTGACGCTCACCGGGGGCTTCGGTTCATTGCCCTCGTCCTTGCGGCCGGTGACGCCCGCCACCTGCTCCAGCGCCTTGTGCACGCCGCCGATCAGCTTCGGCAGGTCCGCCTGCTCAACGGTATTGTGCCCGACATAGGCCGCCACGATCTGGGCAGCCAGTTCGATGAGGGTCTTGTTGTTTTCCATCGGCGGCAGGTCTTCCTCGGATTGCTGGCCCTGTTTAGGCGAGCGGACCGGCTTCAACAAGGCCCGCTTCGGCGAGTTCGGAATAAGGGCCCACCCGGCGCGTGAACCAGTCCCAGTAGGTGAGCAGCACGCGGGCCTTGGTGAAGGACAGCGCATCGAACATGGCCTTCAGTTCCTCCTGCGGGCGGCCCTCGCGGATGAGGCTGGTGCCGGCGCGGATCCGGTCCAGGGCATCGTCGATCCGCGAGCGGCCGAGGCCCAGCGCCTTGAGCAGCACAACCAGCGCCTCGCCGTCGCTGTCAGCGAAGATGCGCTCCACGGTGTCCTGCGTGATGCCCGCGAGGCTGGCGAAGCGGCTGGCGGAGTTGGGCCGCTGCCCGGCCAGCAGCGCCTCCAGCGCGCCCTCCACATCGCCCAACGGCGCGGCGCCGTCCGGCGGCAGCGGCGTTCCGCCCGCCGCCAGCCCGATGGCAAGGATGCGGCCGAGCGTCACCGAATCTGACAGGAAACGCGCGATGACCACCCGTCGCAGTTCCGGGGGCAGCCGCCACAGCAGGTCCAGCGCCACGGCCAGCGGCAGGTCGGTGCGCAGCGCCAGCGGCACCTGCAGGCCGGGATGCTCTCCCGCCACCTGCGACAGCCTGAGGAAGGACCGGAACGAGATATCCGCGCCCGGATTGCGCAGCAGGGCCAGCTGGCACAGCAGGTCACCTGAATCCACAAGCCGGTCGGCCAGGGCCGCCGGCACGTGGCGGCGACGGGCAAGCAGACGCAACCGCTCATGATCGCCATCATGGCAGGCAGCGAGCATGTCAGCCTGGTCGAGGTGCGCGCTGCGCTCCAGCACCACCCCGCCTACCTCGGGCCGGGGATCATTCACCAGCCGCGACACCAGCAATGGCTGTGGCTGGTCCATGGCGGCAATGCGCTCGGCCAGCATGCCGAGGTCACGGGCCGAAAGCTTCGGCAGCAGCAGGAGCAGCGTATCGCCTGCCATGCTGCGCTCTTGCGGCGGCAGGTCCACCGCCCCCCAGACGATGTCGAGCAAGGCAGACGCGGCTTCGCCAGGATCGGGTGGTGCGGGGGGCAGCACGACAGCAGCGAACGGCGGCGGTGGCGGCTCGGCCATCACCACCGGCGGCGGCGGCACATCCAGACGCTTCAGCCTTGCGGTGAGCAGCCGGAACGAGTCCACCGTGCCGCGTCGCGGGGCGGGATCACGGTCGGCCATGGGCGCATCGAGCGGCATCAGTTCCTCTTCGCAAACCATAGAGCAGGCGACATTTGAGGATTTGATTAAAACTGGAGGTTTTGCATTATGCCGCGCGGGGCAGCCTGCCGCCATGCTTAATCGAACCTTTCACGATTTTGCGAAGTGCCGGGCTGCGCTTCACATTTCCACTCCGATCCCCCACATTGGTGGACGAAAGAGAGCCCCAGATGAGCAAAATCGAAAAATCCGACGCCGAGTGGCGCGAAGCCCTGACGCCCGAAGCCTATCGCGTGCTGCGCGAACACGGAACCGAGCGGGCCGGCACGAGCCCCCTGAACCACGAGAAGCGCGAGGGTGTGTTCACCTGCGCCGGTTGCGGCAAGGAGCTTTTCGCCGCCGACACCAAGTTCGAATCCGGCACCGGCTGGCCCAGCTTCTTCGCGCCCATCGCAGAGGGTGCGGTGGGCACCACCGAGGACCGCTCGTGGTTCATGAAGCGCACGGAGGTGCACTGCGCCGATTGCGGCGGGCACCTGGGCCACGTCTTCCCCGACGGGCCGAAGCCCACGGGCCTGCGCTATTGCATGAATGGCGTGGCGATGAACTTCAAGCCGGACGAGAAGGCCTGAGCATGACCACATCTGTTCCGAAGCCGCCGCGGGCGGAGAAGCGCCCGCGCGTCGAATCCTGGCACGGCCATGAGAAGCGCGACGACTATCACTGGCTGAAGGCCGACAACTGGCAGGAGGTGATGCATGATCCCGCCGTGCTGCCTCCCGAGATCCGCGCCTTCCTCGAGGGCGAGAACGCCTATCACGAGGCCGTCATGGCCGACACCAAGGCGCTTCAGGAGCAGCTCTTCGCCGAGATGAAGGGCCGCATCAAGGAGGACGACTCCTCGGTGCCAGCCCCCGATGGCGCCTATGACTACTATTCGAGCTACGTGACCGGCGGCCAGCACCCGCGCTATTGCCGGAAACCGCGCGGCAAGGATGGCCCGGAGCAACTCCTGCTCGATGGCAATGAGCTGGCCAAGGGCCGCGAATACTTCCGCTTCGGTGGCATCGACCTCTCGCCCGACCAGAAGCTGATTGCGTGGTCCTTCGACGGCAATGGCTCCGAATTCTATGAGCTCCACGTGCGCGATGCCGCCACGGGTGCCGGGCACAAGGACATTCTGGAGAACACTGCTGGCGAAGCCACCTGGGTTTCTGACGGAAGGAGCTTCTTTTACACGCTGCAGGACGAGAACCACCGCCCGCTGAAGACCTTCCGACATGTTCTGGGTACGGAGCAATCTGCCGATACCCTCACCTACGAGGAGAAGGACACCGGCAAGTTCACCGGCGTGGGCAAGACCAATTCGGAGAAGTGGATCACCATCAGCATCCACGACCACGACACCTCCGAAATCTGGCTGATAGATGCGGAGAAGCCCGATGCACCGCCGCGCCTCGTCGCCCCGCGCGTCGAGGGCATCGAATATGACGTCGAACATCGCGCCGACCAGTTCATCATCAAGACAAACGAGGGCGGGGCCGAGGACTACAAGCTCGTCACCGCGCCGGTCGCCGATCCGGCCAAGGAGAACTGGAAGGACCTGATCCCGCACCGGCCCGGCGTCTTCATCGTCTCCTATATCGTGCTGAAGGACTGGCTCATCCGCATGGAGCGCGAGAACGCGCTGCCCCGCATCGTGGTGCGCAACATGGAGACGGGCGAGGAACACGCCATCGCCTTCGACGAGGAGGCCTATTCGCTGGGCTTCGGCGAGATGCGCGAGTTCGACACCGACACGCTGCGCTTCACCTATTCCTCGCCCACCACGCCGGCGCAGGTCTATGACTACGACATGAAAACCCGCAGCCGCGTGTTGCGCAAGACACAGGCCGTGCCGAGCGGCCATGATCCTTCGCAGTATGTGACCCGCCGCCTGATGGCACCGGCGCACGACGGCGAGACGATCCCCGTCACCCTGCTCTACCGCAAGGACGCGAAGCTCGACGGCTCGGAACCTGTCTGGCTCTATGGCTATGGCTCCTACGGCATCTCGATCCCCGCCGGGTTCAACACCAACATCCTGTCGCTGGTGAACCGCGGCTTCATCTATGCCACGGCGCATATCCGCGGCGGCCAGGAAAAGGGCCGTCGCTGGTACAAGAACGGCAAGATGGAGAAGAAGCAGAACACCTTCCGCGACTTCATCTCATGCGGGCAGTTCCTGATCGACAAGGGCTATACGAGAAAGGGCAACATCGTGGCGCAGGGCGGCTCCGCCGGCGGCATGCTGATGGGGGCTGTAACCAACATGGCGCCCGACCTGTTCCGCGGCGTCGTGGCGGAGGTTCCCTTCGTCGACGTGCTCACCACCATGCTCGATGACACGCTGCCGCTCACCCCTCCCGAATGGCCCGAATGGGGCAACCCGATCGAGTCGAAGCAGGCCTATGAAAACATCATGGCCTATTCGCCCTATGACCGGGTGGAGGCCAAGGCCTACCCCAACATCCTCGCGGTGGGCGGCCTCACCGATCCGCGCGTCACCTATTGGGAGCCCGCCAAATGGGTTGCCAAGCTGCGCGACATGAAGACCGACGAAAACCTGCTGCTGTTCAAGACCAACATGGGTGCAGGCCACGGCGGCGCCTCGGGCCGCTTCGACCGGTTGAAGGAAGTGGCCTTCGTCTACGCCTTCGGCCTCAAGGTGGCAGGCCTGGCCAATGCTGGTTGATGCCTCGAAGTCCACACTGCTGCTGGTGGACATGCAGGAGCGCCTTCTGCCCGCCATGACCGGGGGCATGGAGGCGGAAGCCCGCTGCGCCGTCCTTCTGAAAGCAGCGAAGGCGCTGGAGGTTCCGGTCACCGTCTCCGAGCAGTATCCGAAGGGGCTGGGCCACACCGTGCCGGGTCTCACCGCCGAGATCGGCAATGCCCCGGTGTTCGAGAAGCTCGCCTTCTCCTGCTGGAAGGACAAGGCGATCAAGGACCACCTGATCGCCCACCATGAGGCGGGCCGGCCGCTCGTCATCCTCGCCGGGATCGAATCCCATGTCTGTGTCATGCAGACGGCGGCGGACCTGTCCGCCGCGGGCTTCGGGGTGTTCGCGGTGACCGATGCCATGGCGTCCCGGGCGCCGGCCTCCCATGCGCTGGCCATGGAGCGCATGCGCCAGCACGGGGTGGCGGTGGTCAATACCGAAATGGTCGTATTCGAACTGCTGGGAAAGGCCGGGACGGTGGAATTCAAGGCGCTTTCGTCACTTGTGCGCTGAGCGCAAGGCGATACGACATTTCGCGGAATTGACAAGTCCGCCCGGCGTTGCTCATTAGGCGCCAATCCAAGGGAGTTTTTCATGGCCGCTGCCGAATTCAACTGGGAAGACCCGCTCGACCTCGAATCCCAGCTCACCGACGAAGAACGCATGATCCGCGACGCCGCGCGCGCCTTCGCGCAGGACAAGCTAAGCCCACGCGTCAAATCCGCCTTCCGCGACGAGCGCTTCGACCGCGAGATCATGAACGAGATGGGCGAGATGGGCTTCCTCGGCGTCATGACGTCGACCGAGTTCGGCGGCTCCGGCCTCGGCTACGTCGCCTATGGCCTTGTGGCACGTGAAGTGGAGCGTGTGGACTCAGGTTATCGCTCCGCCATGAGCGTGCAGAACTCGCTCGTCATGCACCCGATCGAGGCCTACGGCACCGAGGCGCAGAAGAAGAAGTACCTGCCCAAGCTCGCCACCGGCGAGTGGGTCGGCTGCTTCGGCCTGACCGAGCCCGATGCCGGCTCCGACCCCGGCGGCATGAAGACCCGCGCCAAGAAGGTTGACGGCGGCTATGTACTGAACGGCGCCAAGATGTGGATTTCGAACTCGCCCATCGCCGACGTGGCGGTGGTGTGGGGCAAGACGGAAGATGGCGTGATCCGCGGCTTCATCGTCGAGCGCGGCATGAAGGGCTTCTCGACACCCGTCATCGAAGGCAAGATTTCGCTCCGCGCCTCGGTAACGGGCGAGATCGTGCTCGACAATGTGGAAGTGACGGACGACCATCTGCTTCCCAACGCCAAGGGCCTCGGTGGTCCCTTCGGCTGCCTCAACAAGGCGCGCTACGGAATAGCCTGGGGTGTCATGGGTGCGGCGGAAGACTGCTGGCACCGCGCACGGCAATACACGCTCGACCGCAAGCAGTTCGGCAAGCCGCTGGCCGCGACGCAGCTCGTGCAGAAGAAGCTCGCCGACATGCAGACCGAAATCGCGCTGGGCCTTCAGGGCTGCATGGCGCTGGGCCGTGGGCTCGAACGCGGCACCGTGGCGCCGCCCGCCATCTCGCTGATGAAGCGCAACAACTGCGGCAAGTCGCTCGACATTGCCCGCATGGCGCGTGACATGCATGGCGGCAACGGCATCTCGGAAGAGTACCACGTCATCCGCCACATGGTGAACCTCGAGACTGTGAACACCTATGAGGGCACGCATGACGTCCACGCGCTGATCCTCGGCCGCGCCCAGACCGGGCTTCAGGCCTTCCAGTGACGACAGTGGTCATCACCATCGCCGACCCGGCGCACCCGCCGGTTCGGGCGATGGTGGCGGAACTCGACGCCTATCTCGTGCCGCTCTATCCGGCCGAGAGCAATCACCTGCTCGACATCGAAACGCTGCGCCAGCCCGAGATGCGTTTCTTCGCGGCGCATCGCGGCGGAGAGGTCGTCGCCATCGGCGGTTGCTGGCTGCATGGCGACTATGCCGAGGTAAAGCGCATCTACGTGACGCCCGCTGCGCGCGGACTGGGCCTCGCCAAGCTGATGATGCAGCGGATCGAGGACGAGGCGATGGCCTGCGGCAGGCTGATCGCAAGGCTCGAGACGGGCATCCACCAGCCGGAGTCGCTGGGGCTCTATCGCCGGCTCGGATATGTGGACCGCGGGGCGTTTGGTGATTATCCGGCGGATGATCCGAACAGCGTGTTCATGGAGAAGGTGCTTTCTCCTTAGGTCCGTCATCCCGGCTAAAGCCGGGACCCAGCTTTCTTTCCGCCTGTGCTGACGCAAAGCTGGGCCCCGGCTTTCGCCGGGGTGACGGCACCTTGAGAACCAGCCCCGTGCCTAGCGGTCCTCGAAACTGAGGAAGATGAGAAACAGCCCCAATGACGCGATGAAGCGGAAGGCAGCCTCCTGCCCGTTCCAGATCTGTGATTGCCACATCTGGAACTATTCGCCACCCACCACGATAAAACCGAAGAACCAGAAGAGCATTCCGGCCGAGAGGCCGAGAGTGGCGGTGGTCTTGGCCCTGTTGAAGTGAACTGCAGACGCCTTGAATAACACCAGGAGCCGGACGGCACCGGCAAGGCATAGAAGGCCCACTCCAAGCTCAGCCGCGATGATCAGCCAATAGGCGATATGATGCACCTGCGGATCGGTGATGGCGCGGCTGCTGCGGACTGCATTGTCGGGGAAGGTCGTGTCCATGCTGAGCACATGCTGCACGAACATGAAGTTGCTGCCGTAGTCCACGATGTTGTTGTAGGCCACGAGCAGGCAGAACATCCCGGCAGCAGCCACGAGCGCGATCTTCGCGAGACGGACGGCGATCATCGCAATCCTCCCTATGCTGAGGGCTGGAAGATGACGAAGATCTTCCTGAGATAGCCTTCCGACTTCCAGCTATTGGGCGTGCCCATCGGCACGAAGAAGGTGTCGCCCGCCGTGAAGCGCTGCTTCACGCCCTTGTCATCCTCGAACTCCACCGAGCCCTCCAGCAGGCACATCAGCTCGTGGCGCGGGAAGTCGATGAGCTTGCGGTGGTATCCCGTCGTGTCCCATACGCCGATGTTCAACTGGCCCGTGGCATCCGAGAAATAGTCATGTGCGTGTTGCGTGGGCACAGGTGACAGCAGCATGGCGGCGGCGGGGGGCGTGGAGGGTTCCAGCTTCACCGCCGGGTCGATCTTGATGGTGCGCAGCGGCCCCTTGTTCACCAGCCCGGAGGCGTCCTCGAAGATGACGAAGAACTTGCGCACGTGGCCCGGCTGGGTCCAGCGGCAGCGCAGGCCCTTGGGGATGATGAAGCTCTCACCCGCCTTGATGGAGACGGTGCGGTCCTCCTCGACGATCACCACCTCGCCTTCCAGCACCGTCATGAACTCGTTCACCGGATAGTCGATCCAGCGGCTTTCGTTCGCGCCCTGTTCCCAGACCCCGGCGGTGAGCCCGCGCGCCTTGTCCTCGAACAGGGTGATCCCGCTGTGCTTGCTGGTCCCGGAGACGATCTCCCCCTCGGGGAAGTCCTCCCAAGGGCTGAGCGGGGCATTGGCGTCGAAAGGGATGATTTTGGGTTTTGACATGAATTCACCTCACCCCCTGATCCTAGCGGGGTTCCTTGCACGTTCAAGCGGCACGGACTAGATAGTGCCGACAGCTTTCAAGGAGGAACCACCATGGCTCTCGAACTGCCCGCCCTGCCCTATGCCTATGACGCGCTCGGACCCTACATGTCCAAGGAGACGCTCGAATACCACCACGACAAGCACCACATGGCTTACGTGACCAACGGCAACGCCGCGCTGAAGGACAGCCCGCTGGCGGACAAGTCGATCGAGGAGATCTGCAAGGTCGCGTTTGCCGACAAGATCGCGCCCCTCGTCAACAACGTGGGCCAGCACTACAACCACCTGCACTTCTGGAACTGGATGAAGCCCAACGGCGGCGGCAAGAATATTCCGGCCAAGCTGCAGGCCGCCATCGACGCCGATCTCGGCGGCTATGACAAGATGCGCACCGACTTCATCCAGGCCGGCGTCACGCAGTTCGGCTCCGGCTGGGCGTGGATTGCCAAGAAGGACGGCAAGCTCGTCATCATGAAGACGCCGAACGGCGAGAACCCGCTGATGCACGGCGCCTCGCCCATCCTCGGCTGCGACGTGTGGGAGCACAGCTACTACATCGACTACCGCAACCTGCGCCCCAAGTACCTCGAGGCCTTCGTCGACAACCTGGTCAACTGGGACTACGTCGACGAGATGTTCTCCAAGGCGTGATTGCCTGCTAGCGTGCAAGACAACAACGGCCGGGTCATGCCCGGCCGTTTCCACATGAAGGATGCCTGACCTTGGTTCCAGTCTTCGACGGCCACAACGACGTGCTGCTCCGCCTGTGGATGAAGAAACAGGGCGATCCCGTTGCCGACTTCCTGAACGGCGAGACGGGTGGCCACCTCGACCTGCCGCGCATGATCAAGGGCGGCTTCCAGGGCGGCTTCTTCGCCATCTTCGCGCCCAGCCCCGAGGATGCCGACCTCGACGACGACGAAGACATGAACCCGCCGCCCGCCAACCAGGTGGGCCAGTTCGGCGCGCTCAATGCCACCATCGGCATGGCCTCAATCCTGTTCCGCATCGCGGAGCGCTCCGAGGGTCGCTTCAAGGTGTGCAGAACCGCCGCCGAAATCCGCGATGCGGTGGCGCAAGGCAAGATCGCCGCGATCTTCCACATCGAGGGTGCCGAAGCGATCGACCCTGACCTCAAGTCGCTGGACGTGCTGCACCAGGCGGGCCTGCGTTCGCTGGGCCTCGTGTGGAGCCGCTACAATGCATTCGGCCACGGCGTGCCGTTCAAATTCCCGTCCTCGCCCGATACCGGCCCAGGCCTCACCGAGGCAGGCAAGGCGCTGGTGCGCCGCTGCAACGAGCTCAAGATCATGCTCGATGTCTCGCATCTCAATGAAAAGGGCTTCTGGGACGTGGCGCGGCATTCGGACGCGCCCATCGTCGCCACCCACTCCAACGCCCATGCGCTGTCCGCCTCCTCGCGCAACCTCACCGACGAGCAGTTGAAGACCATCGGCAAGTCGGGCGGCATGGTGGGACTGAACTTCGCCAACGGCTTCCTGCGCGCCGACGGCCGCTGGCAGAGCGAGAACGGGCTGGACACCATGCTCCGGCACCTCGACCACCTGATGAAGGTGGCGGGCGAGGACCACGTGGGGCTGGGCTCCGACTTCGACGGCGCCCGAATCCCCTCGCAGATCGGCGACGTCACCGGCCTTCCCCGGCTGGTCGAGGCCATGGTGGCGCACGGATATGGCACTGAACTCAGCCGGAAGCTGTGCTCCGAGAACTGGATGAAGGTTCTGGAACGCAGCTGGGGTGAATAACCCCGCGAAGGGGTTTGCAGGCGATTATTAGCAGTGCTAATAATTTCTCATGAAGCTTTCCGAGTGGCTCGCTAATAGCGGCACATCGCAATCCGAACTGGCACGCCGGCTGGGGGTTACCCAGGGCCGCGTTTCGCAGCTCGTGGCGGGGGCGCTGCCCTCCCTCGACCTGGCCAACAAGATTGCCGCCGCCACGGGCAACAAGGTGCGCCCCGCCGATTTTGGAGATCAGACCATGGCGAATGAACAGAAGCTCGATACCGTCGAGGATGCAATCAAGGCGGTTGCCGCTGGCGAAATGGTGGTGGTGGTTGACGACGACGACCGCGAGAACGAGGGCGACCTGATCGGTGCGGCCGCCAAGATCACGCCGGAGCAGATGGCCTTCATGGTGCGGCACACCTCCGGCATCGTCTGCACCCCGATCACCGCGGAGGACGCCAAGCGCCTGAAGCTCGACCCGATGGTGGCCCTGAACGACGCGCCGATGGGCACCGCCTTCACCGTGACGATCGACTACAAGGAAGGCCTCACCACCGGTATTTCCGCCAAGGAACGCGCCGCCACCTGCCACGCGCTCGCCAACCGCAACGTGGTGGCCGATGACTTCGTGCGCCCCGGCCACATCTTCCCTCTGGTCGCCAAGTCCGGCGGGGTTCTCATGCGTTCGGGCCACACGGAAGCCGCGGTCGACCTCGTGAAGCTGGCGGGCCTCCACCCCGCAGGCGTCATCTGCGAACTCGTCAATGACGATGGCTCGGTGAAGCGCGGGCCCCAGAATTTCGCCTTCGCGCGTGAGCATGGCTTCAAGATCATCTCGGTGGCTGACCTCATCGCCTATCGCCAGCGCCGCGAGCGCCTCGTCGAGCAGACGGCGCAGTTCGACGTCGAGACGGTGATCGGCAAGGCCAAGGGTTATTCCTTCGTTACCCCCTTCGACCAGGTGGAGCAGCTGGCGCTCGTCTTCGGTGATGTCTCCACGGCCAAGGCCGTACCCGTGCGTCTGCACCGCGAGAACGTGATCGAGGACGTGTTCGGCAAGCGCACCACGCTCAACAAGGTGTTCGAGGTGTTCAAGCGCGAGGGCTGCGGCATCCTCGTCTACCTGCAGGAAGGGGCCGCCGGCGTTCCGGCAGGCCAGCTATCGGGTGCCGAGAAGACCGGCAGCGCCGCCCAGCGCCAGAAGTCCTGGCGCGATGTGGGGCTGGGTGCGCAGATACTGCGCGATCTCAACGTCAGCTCGATCCGACTCGTGTCCTCCTCCAACCGCCACTACGTCGGCCTATCGGGTTTCGGCATCGAGATCGCGGAAACGATCAAGCTGGATTGATCTTCAACTCATTCCCCTCTCTTCCGGAGAATGGGTCAGACGGAAGGCGCACTCGCATGTCCCTGTGGCGACGTGGCTTCGCATGCGCGGTCGACGTTGAACCCAGGTCGTCTCGAAGTTGCGGAATCCCGACAGCCTAGCGAGGTTATGGACAGAGGAGCCGCGCCGCAAGCATGGTTCCTCTGCGGCGGTACTCACCGTTCGCGGAAGGCGCGTTCCATTTGGTCCTCGATTGGCTTGAAGAGGTAGGAGAGGACGGTGCGGTTCTGGGTGCGGACGTAGATTTCGGCGGGCATGCCCGGAACGAGGTGCTTCTGCTTCAGTCTTGCCAGTTCCGTGCGCGGAATTGAGATGCGCGCAAGATAGTAGGGAACACCTGTCATCTGATCGACTGTCAGATCCGCACTGACGCTGACGATGTTGCCGTTCAGCTCAGGCGTCTTGTGGGTGTCGAAGGCAGAGAAGCGCACGAACGCGGTCTTGTCGCCGTTCAGCACCTGATCGATGTCGTGGGTGGCGATCCGGGC
>CAMDBX010000045.1 GCA_945889445.1 Rhizobium sp. Q54 | reverse complement strand
TCGATTGCTCGGCACCGAGCTACAAGTTCATCGCCTGGCAGGGCGGCAGCAAGTACAAGGTGCGCGTCAACGCCGCGGGCAACATCACCGGCGTCACCCCGCTCTGAACATCGCCATCACGATCATCAGGGCCCCGGCCATCCGCCGGGGCCTTTCGCATGCTGGCATGTGCGCTGGGGTCGTGCGGATGGTCGCCGCAACAAGTCCTGCTCAGCCGCGTCGCGCCCGCTCGATCGCCGCCACATCGATCTTGCACATCTCCATCATCGCCGCGAAGGCGTGGCGGGCCTCGTCGCCGCCTGCTGCCAGCGCATCGGTCAGCGTCCGGGGGGTGATCTGCCACGACACGCCCCAGCGGTCCTTGCACCAGCCGCAGGCACTCTCCTGGCCACCATTGCCGACGATGGCGTTCCAGTAGCGGTCGGTCTCCTCCTGGCTGTCGGTAGCAATCTGGAAGGAGAAGGCCTCGCTCTGGCCGAAGGCCGGGCCGCCGTTGAGGCCGATGCAATGCACGCCCGCCACGGTGAAGGCCACCGTCAGCAGGTCGCCCGCATTTCCGGAGGGATAGTCGGCAGGCGCGCGGAACACCTCCGTCACCGCGCTGTCGGGGAAGGTTTCCGCATAGAAGTTGGCCGCGGCTTCTGCATCCTTGTCATACCAGATGCAGATCGTGTTCTTCGCCTGTGCCATGCGCAACACGCTCCTTCGGGAGGGCCAGCCCTCACGCCTGCTTCACCAGCTCCATGTACTGGGCCAGACCCTTCACCTGGCCAAGCCAGCTGTCGAGGATCTTGCGGTCGGCAGGCGCCGCGTGCACGCCCGGCGCAAAGCCCTTGGCCAGCACCGTCTCGACCGCGAAGGACACCGGCATCGATACGAGGCGGCCCATTGCGGTGCCGCGCTCGTCGCCCCAGGCGTCCATCGCCCAGGTCTCGTGGAAGACGGTCTTGCCATCACGCTCGGCCTTGAGCGACACGAACAGGATCACCCGGTCGGGTTCGCCCGGCGCATAGCTGTTCTCTTTCAGGAAATCGTCCGCCATCTCGGCCAGCCGCGCATCGCCCGCCGGGCCCTGCAGCGTTTCGATCTCCTTGAACACCGGGTCCCAGGCCTTGGCCCAGCCATTGAGGCGGATGGTGCCACGCACGAAGTCCTTCACCTTCCACGACGTGTCGAAGCGATAGTCCGCCATGAAGGGATAGCTGTCGCGGTTGGGATAGACCTCGAAGCTCTCCGGCGTCGGCAGCGGCGCGTCATAGCCGGTGATGGCGTTCCACGGCCGGTCCACCTTCAGCTCCTTGAAGTCGCGCAGGCTACGCGAAGGCGAGCGCAGCGCCTTGAGCACGCCCACGGGCGCCCAGCTGAACTTGTACTTGAAGGCATTCGGGATCTTCGGCACGCCGCCGCAGTAGGACGTGAAGCTCAGCACGTTGTCGGCATGGTAGGCCGGCGAGGCGCGATAGCGCGCCACCAGGTCATGCGCCATCAGGTGGTCGATGCCGGGGTCGAGGCCCACCTCGTTCACCGAGACGAGGCCCTTGGCCTTGAACTCGGGGTCGAGGGCCCGCATCTCGGGTGCGATGTAGGACGACGACACGAAGTTGGCGCCCTTCGCCAGGCACGCCTTGGCGATGCCGACGTGCTGGTCGGCAGGCAGCATGGAAATGGCGATGTCGCCGGGTGCAAGCGCCGCCGTCAGCGCGTCGAGCGAATAGGCGCGGATATCCGTGGTCAGCTTGCCCACCACCTCCTGCGCCTTGGACACGGTGCGGTTCCACACCACCACCTTGTGGCCGTTCTCGAGAAGCCGCCTGAGGCCCGGGCCGGAGGAGAGGCCGGTGCCGCACCAGTGAATCGTCGTCATGTCAGTCTCCGTCAGAGTGTCGCCGTGTGGCGGGTGAATTCGGTGAAGGCGCGGCCCCAGACGCCGGCCTCCAGATGGTTGAGCGTCAGAAGCGAGGCCAGCAGCTGCCTGGCATAGTCCTCGCTGCTCTCCACGGGCAGCAGCGAGGGCAGGTTGTCGATCGCCATCACGTCGAGCGGCGGCGCATCCCACACGCGCAGCGCCGGCAGTTCCCAGTCGGTCGCCTGCGAATAGACCTTGATGGGCGAGAAGTCGGAGGTGGGGTCGCAGGCGATGTCGCCGATCACGGTCAGCTGGCGCTGGGCCTGCTTGGCGGATTCCGGCACGAACACCGGGCAGCCCGGCCTGGCGAGGATGCAGTTCAGGAAAATCTCGTGCTGCAGCACTTCGGGGAAGGGCCCGCCGCTTGCCGTTTCCGCCATGTCCCACCGGGTGACGGCCACGTTCATCGCCGAGCACAGGTCGGCCGCGCCGGTGCCGACGCGCCCGAGCGCGCCGATGATGATGGCGCGCGGCCGCTCACTGGCCGGAAGCTCGGCCTTCAGCGCGTCGAGCAGCGCCTGCCGGCTGCCATATTTCGACACCGGCCCGCAGATGCCGCCCATCTGCTGGGCGGCCCAGCACTTGAGCGAGATCGCCGCCCCGGCGAAGCCCGCCCAGTAGCCGAAGGCGGCAACGCGGCGGCCGGTCCCGTCGACGAGGTATTCGAGGTCATAAAGCGTGCCGCCACCGGCCTTGAACCGCTTCAGCAGCATTTGCCCCGCCGGCTGGCCCTTGTAGGCATGGCCGAACATGATGTGGCGGTGGGTCAGCGGCGTGCCGTCCTCGGGCAGTTCCTTGAGGCCGAAGATGATGGCGTCGGCAGGTGCCGCAGGCCACATGTTCTCAGGCGCTATGGCGCAACCCGCCGTCTTGTATCCGTCAATCGGAATGGCCCGTACCGAGCTTTCCTCGACGGTGACCCTGATCCCCGCTTTCACCAGTGCCGCGGCACCCTCGGGCGTCAGCCCCACGCGCTCTTCATTTGGCCGTTGCTCGGCCCTGACCCAAAGATGTGTCATTCACTGCACCCGGAAAACGTCACGATTTCCTCGCTGTATGGCGCAAATACCGGGCCCGTTCCAGCGCCAAGTGGGCGCCCTCGACAGGCATCCGGCGGTTGCGGCATCCCTGTGGAAACCGGCCGCCCCTTCGGGCATAAGCCCCGCTGACGCAGCCGCCATCGAGGACATGACATGATCGCCTTCCAGACCTTTGCCCACCTGGCAACCATCGACCTCGGCACGCCCGCCCCCAAGCCCACCTCGATTGCGGGCAATCAGGTGGAAGCCGCCGTCACGCTGTGGACCTCGCCCGACGGCCTGGCCGAGGCCGGCGTCTGGGAGTGCACGCCTGGCCGTTTCACCGCCAACCGCGAAACCAACTCCGAAATCTGCCACATCGTGAAGGGCCGGGTGACGCTGCACGACCAGGACGGCCGCTCGCGCGATGTGGGCCCCGGCGAAATGCTGGTGCTGCCCATCGGCTGGAAGGGCGAGTGGACCATCCACGAGACCACCCGCAAACTCTACATCATCAAGTTCGAGAACAAGGCCTGAGCTTCACGCGAAGGGATTGCGCGCCGCCAGCCGTGCCCAGAGCAGCTTGGGGTGAAGCCGGCCAAGCCGCGGTGAGGCGCTCGCCTGGCGCGACGCCGTCATTGCCTTGCCGTGCCACTCGAAGCTGGATCCCGCGCAGCCGGCGATGAAGATCAGCGGCAGCAGCATGTCGCGCAGCAGCAGTGCAGGAAGTGACCGCGGCCAGCCGGCCACGCGCAGCAGCAGCAATTCCGGCAGGTACCACGTCGCCACGAAGGCCAGTGCCACCAGCGGCAGGTTCACGCCCGTGCCGGCAAGGCCGATCATCAGCGCCAGCAGCGGCGGCAGCAGCCCGGCCAGCAACTCGGGCGCGAAGAACACGGGGAAGCTGGCGCGCCGCAGCCGTGCCCAGCGCACGTGCCGCTTCCACACTTGGGCAGCGCTGCGCGGGCCAACCAGTTGCAGGAACGGTCCCACAAGCCGGATGCGCTGGCCCTTCGCCCGCATCATCTTGGTGGCTGCGGCATCCTCGGCAGGTTCTGCGGCCAGCATCGCGAAGCCGCCATGGTCAAGGTCGGCACGGCGGAAGAACAGTGTCTTGCCCTGCGCGAAGCCGCGCCCCAGCGTGTCGATCGCATATTGCATGCGCGCCTGGTAGGAGTTGAGGAAGGCGCATTCGAGCTCCGCCCAGAAGCCGATGGGCGCATGGCCGACGGGCGGTGCGGTTACCATGCCGGCACCATCCGCCAGCGTCGTCATCAGCTGGTCGAGGTAGTCGGGCGGTGTGAACACGTTGCTGTCGACGAACACGATGTGCTCATGACTCGAATGCCGGTAGCCCTTGGCCATGTTGTTGAGCTTGGGGTTGGCGCCGATCGCGTCCTCGCCCACCAGGATGCGCGCATCCCGGCCGCCATGTTCCGCCATCACGGCGCGCGCCAGCGGCAGGATCGGGTCATTGGCATCGGCCACGCAGAACAGGATCTCGTAGTCGGGATAGTCGATGGCGAAGGTGGACCCCAGCGTCTCGCGCGAGAAGTGCTCCAGCCCGCACAAGGGCCGCACCAGCGTGATCGGCGGGCGAGACTTCGCAGGTCCTTCGGGCACGCGCCGCCGGCAGCGATGGATCGCAAGTCCATTCGAGACGATCTGGAAGCCGAGGGCTGCGGCGGCGAAGGTGAGGAAGGCTAGTTCGAAAGGAGGCATGAAAACCCTGTGAGTTGAAAGATCGGCAGTCGGTCGCGCGCGGTGCCCACCATCAACGCGGCAGCGCGTAGGCCAGTTCCTGCCGGCCTCCGCGCGGCTTGATTTCGCCGCAGGGCACCAGCCAGCTCTCGAACATGTCGGCACAGGTCTTCCAGCTGAACTTCCGCGACCCTTCCTCCACGGTGCTGCGGTCGAGAGTGAGGGCGCGCTCGACGGCATCTTCCAGCCGGTCGGCGATGATGCCGGTAACCCCGTTGTCGACCACGTCCCATGGGCTCGGAGCGTTGTAGGCAGCAACCGGCGTGCCGCTCGCCATGGCCTCCAGCATCACCAGGCCGAAAGTGTCGGTGCGGCTCGGAAACACCATCACGTCGGCAGCGGCATGGGTGCGTGCATAATCCTCGCCATGGCGGAAGCCGAGGAAATGGGCATCAGGCGCCAGCTTCTGCAACCGCTCACGCTCAGGTCCGTCGCCCACCAGAACCTTCGTCCCCTTCACCTTCAGTGCGATGAAGTCGTCGATGCCCTTTTCCACCGCCAGCCGCCCGGCATAGAGGATGATGGGGCGGGGCAGGTCGAGGTGGTCGCGCGCGTACGGCCTGAACAGCGTGTGGTCCACGCCGCGCGTCCATATCTTCACGTTCCGGAAGCGGCGGCGGTCAAGCTCGGCGCCGATCGATTTCGTCGGCACCATCACCGCCTGGCTCGACGCATGGAAGCGTCGCAGCACCGCCCAGCCCAGGCTCAGCACGCCGGGCAGCGGAATGCGCGCGGCGGCATATTCGGCAAAGCGCGTATGGAATCCGGTGGTGAATTTCAATCCTTCGCGCAGGCACACGCGCCGCGCCGTCCAGCCTAGCGGGCCTTCGGTGGCGATGTGGATCACATCGGGTGCGATGGCTGCGATCTCCGCGCGCATGGCCGCCACGGTGATGTGCGTCAGGGTGATCTCGTGATACAGCGGTAGCGGACGCGACGGCCTGCCTTCCGGGTTGATGGTGCGAACGTCGTGGCCCTTGGCCCGAAGTTCGGTGATCAGCGCGTTGAGGGTGCGGACGACACCGTTAACCTGCGGGGACCAGGCGTCTGTCACGATCAGAATGCGCATGTATCTCTTCCGTGATCTGGGCGATGCGGGGATTGTTCCAGTTGATGATCTCGAAGCGGCCATCGTGGTGCTCGACGAGGGCGGTGCAGCTCTCCACCCAGTCGCCGTCATTCAGGTAGTGGATGCCGTCGATCATCCGGTCGTCGGGCGTGTGGATGTGGCCGCAGATCACGCCCTGGCAGTTGCGCGCCTTGGCATCGCGTACCACCGCTTCCTCGAAATGCGAGATGAACTCCACGGCCTTCTTCACCCGGTTCTTGAGATAGGCGGAGAGCGACCAGTACGGCAGGCGCAGGAAGCGCCGCACGCTGTTCACCACCTTGTTCAGGTCCATCGAGACTTCGTAGGCCGTGTCGCCCAGCTTCGCCAGCCACGGCGCGAAGCGCACCACGCCATCGAACTTGTCGCCATGCAGCACCAGGTAGCGCTTGCCGCTGGCCGAGACATGCACCGTCTCCTCGAGCACCGCCACGCGCCCGAAGCGCAGGTTCAGGAAGTTGCGGAAGTTCTCGTCGTGATTGCCGGGAATGTAGATGAGCTTGGTGCCCTTGCGGGCCTTGCGCAGCAGTTTCTGGATCACGTCGTTGTGGCTCTGGTCCCAGTACCACGCCTTGCGCAGCGACCAGTTGTCGATGAAGTCGCCGACGATGTAGAGCTGGTCGGACTCGGTTTCGCGCAGGAAGTCGAGGAGGGCCGCCGTCTGCGCCCGTTTCGTGCCAAGATGGAGGTCCGAGATGAAGATAGCGCGGAAGCGCCGCGGTGCAGTCGGGATGGCGAACATTTCTTTGCCTTCTGGCCTTGTGGGCACCTTAGGCCTGATTTGTGCAAAGCTTTTGTGACGGCGCGCGCCGCTGGCACCGCTCACGAATTCCAGTTGATTGTGACAACGGCTTTGTCTCTAAAATTGCAAGCGAAGGCAGCCAGCCTTGCTCGCAAAAGGTGAGACATGACCGAACAGGAAACGGCAGAAGCAGTTGAAGTCGTCATCGAAAAGCCGGTGAAGAAGCCCAAGGCGAAGACAAAGGCCAAGGCGAAGACAAAGGCCAAGGTGAAGCCGTCGCGCGCGAAGGCGGTCAAGCCCTCGAGGCCCACCGATGACTTCGACTTCGTCGGCAAGGTCGAGAGCATCAGGGTGAAGAGCGGCGCTGGCGCCGAGGGCTTCGAGTTCGGCCTGCGCGCCCGCCATGGCAAGCGCAAGAACTTCCGCTTCGATGCCGCCGATCAGTTCGCCATGAATGCCATGTCGCAGCTGGTGCTTGCGGCCCACGCCGGTGAAACCAAGATCGGCATCCGCACCGCCGCGGAGGTTGACGGCATTTTCATCGTGCGTGAACTCGAAAGCCGCCCGAAGCTCGGCAAGACCGGCTGACGCTGCGGAGCTTTGTGGGCCGGAAACTGTGTGTTGCCGCGGCAGCCCGCCGGTCTGCCTTGCCGCCCGTGAACGCGCCGTAAGGTCAGCGTGACCTGATCTCGACAGTCGCGGCGGAGAGGCGCTCAAGCAGACGGATCCGCCGCGCCAGTGGCCACCAGTCGTACAGGAAGATCTCGAGTGGCCGCCACAGCGCCACCCAACCCAGAATGAACAGGCCCTGTTCAGCCATCTGCGCGAAGGTCGACTGCGCAACCGAGAGTTCAAGCAGGTGGATGACGAGGGTGCAAAGCCCCAGAACCCCCAGCCCGATGGCAAGTGACAACCGGCCGAGCCGGAATTGCTCCCGCAACTGAAGGCGGGCCTGGCGCGCGCGAAAGCCAAATGAATTGTGCAGGGCCACAGGCAGATCCATCGACAGGTCACGGGTTGCCTGCTCGCCGGGAAGCTCGATGACCAGCAGCAGCGGTCCACCCGAATCCGATTCCTCCGCACTGTCGATGATGTAGTCGGCAGCCCTGTCATCCAGATCGCGACTGTGAAAGGGAGACGGATCGAAGGAGTTCAGAAGCTGCTCCGGCGTGTTCAGCTTGATTTCGATCACTGGGCCATCCCGTTTCATCATCGGTATTCAGGGGGCACAAAGCGCCCCGCCGGTGACTTGGAGCACGCCCCTTCGGCGCCGTCCAGTTGCCGTTGCCCGGCACCGCGGCATCAAGGTCATCTGTGCGGCGAAATTGCAGTTCCGGCAAGGGCGGCTCTTTCAGGGGTTCGTCAGAGAAGTCATAAACATGTGGAATAAAACAGTAAAATATTAGCCGTCAACGGACTATCGACATCATCAGCACATCACGACGTTTCGTCGCCTCGTGATCCGCTGGGCCCGCTGCGGCCCTGCAGGCGGCGATGACCTTGTTCCCGCTGCCGTCCGAATCGTCCAACCTCACGGGGCAGACCCTTTCAACCGCCCGCACACGCGCCACTGACAGAAAGAGAGACCACCATGGAACGACGTGACGTGATCAAGGCTGCGGGCACCCTCGCGGCGGCTGCATCGGTGGCGGGCGCGGTGCCGGCGGCAGCGCAGACGGGCAGTGCGACAGCAGGCGGCAATGCGCTGGTGGAAATTGCCCCGCCTGATCCCGCTGCCTTCATCGCCGGGCGCTTCGCGGGCAAGACCATTCTCGTCACCGGCTCGGCGCGCGGCATTGGCAAGGGTGTGGCGCTGAGGCTGGCGCGTGAGGGCGCCAATGTCGTCGGCGTCGACTGGATCAAGGACATGGGAGAGGCCACCGATGCGGAGATCCGCGCAGGCGGCGGCAGAAGCGTTTTCGTCCATGGCGACATCGGCGAGGCCGCGACGGCGGATGCGGCGGTGGCGGCGGCAATCGCCAGCTTCGGCCGGCTTGATGGCGCCGTCAACAATGCGGGCGTGATGGACGGCGTGTTCTCCGGCGACCCCGTCGACTACGAGGCCCAGAAGCCGCTGGTCTTCGCCCCGATCCACGAGGCGACGGAGGAATACTGGAGCAAGGTCTTCCACACCAATGCGCTCGGCACCTTCCTGATGATGCGCGCCCAGCTGAAGCAGCTCGTCGCCCAGCTGAAGGGCGGCGCCATCGTCAACGTCGGCTCGATTGCGGGGCTCACGGGGCTCTCCGGAAACCCTGCCTATGTGGCGAGCAAGCACGCGGTCAACGGCCTCACCCGCAACGCCGCCATCGACTATGCGCCCTATGGCATCCGGGTGAACTCGGTGAACATGGCCGCGACCGATACGCCGATGGTCGCGCGCGCGGGTGCCCTCGTCGCCGCCTCGCGCAAGGCCTCCACGGGGCCCTCGATGGGCAGCATCAAGACCCAGAGCATCCTCGCCTGGACGGATCCGCAGCACCGCCCGTCGACGGTCGCCGAGCAGGTGGCGATGATCCTCTTCCTGCTCTCGCCCGAAGCCTCCAACTTCACCGGCGGCGTCTTCCCCACCGACGGCGGCTGGACGAATTATTGAACCATGCCTTGGGCAGCGCCGCCGTCACGGCGGGTCTCGCCCTGAAGAGGTGGTGAATGCGGCGAACTGGTCAGGGCAGAGACACTTGCAGATGCGCGGAAGCCAACGTCTCTTCGGGGGCTGCGGGCAAGCATGTGGATCATGAAAACCATGCTTGCTGGGCTCCGATCAGCACCAGATAGCGCCCCACCTTGGCAATCGTGACCAGTACAAGAAAGCTGGCGAACGGCTCGCGCAACGTGCCGGCAACTGCCGTGAGTGGGTCGCCGATCAGCGGCACCCAACTGGCCAGCAGGGACCAGCGGCCGTATCGGCGATACCACGCTTCCGCATGGCCGAGTTGGCGTTCGCTCACAAGCCGATGGAAGTGGCGCGTGCCGGCGAGAAGGCGGCCCACCCAATAGTTGACGCAAGAGCCGAGAACATTTCCGGCACTTGCAACAGCCAGCAGCATGAGGACCGAATAGCGGTCCGTGAACAACAATGCGACAAGCACGGCTTCCGACTGCGCCGGCAGAAGTGTCGCGGCCAGAAATGCCGCCGCGAAGAGCCCGGCATAAGCGAGAAGTATGTCCATCTTTGATGCGTAGCACGCCTTATCTGCAGCGCAGGAGGGCAGAGTGCTGCCCTCCCGCAGTGTTGTGCATCAGTTCGGGATGCCCTTGATCGCAGCGTAATCGCCTGCCGTGCGGAGCGTAAGCGTCACGGGCTCCTTGCCGCGATTGCGCCAGAACCATCCATGATTGCCATCGAACTCTGCAATGATCGTGCCTTCGTCTGCCTGGACGCCACGGCCCTTTTCATAGCTGATCTTGAGCTCGCCAGCGCCATCGCCGTGGGTGTCGAAGTTCACGGGTCCGCCCTCGGTTGACCAGGCAAAGTTTGCCTTTGCGCCCTTCTTCATGGCCAGCTTGATCTCGATGCCCTGACTAGGGTTGAGGGTGAACCTGGCCTGATCCCGCTTTGGCTGCTCAGCTGCGGGCACAGACGAGGTGTCAACGTCGCTCGTGGCTTCCGCCATGCCATCGGAGACGGCGGCAGAGCTGGTTTCAGCAGGTGCTTCTGCAGGCACGGTGCCGGAGGACTCCGGCTGTACTGCCACGGTTGAAGCGACTGCGGACTGTGCGCTCGCGTCGATCTGAGCTTCCGTTGCGGCCGTCACGCTCGCAGTCTTGGCAGCCTCGAGCGTGCTGCTGAGTTCACGCACGGCCAGTTCCAGCGCGTCGATGCGCCGGTAGAGACCTGACAGGTCGGGTGCGGGTGCGACTGTGGCCGTGGTGGCGCTGGCTGCGTCTGTGCCTGCGCGGTCTGCTGCGGCCTCGGCGGCGAGTTCCGTCTTGATTTCTCCCATCTTCGTGAGGCCAAGCACGCGCCCGGCACCCGTGGGATCGATGCCGTATTCCGCAGGCAGAACGACGGCGACGAGAATGGCCGCCGCCCCGACAGCCGCGATCAGCGTCGAGCGCAGCAGGCGTGCAGGCGAGGGAAGCTCCGAAATCTTGGGGCGATTGGCATTGTACATGTGAAGGGTCTCCGAATGACTAGGAAGCGAAATAGCCGGTGAGCTGGTAGCCGATGAGCACGAAGCCTGCAGCCATCATGGCAACGTTGGCGGCATAGGCATGCCGCCAGAAGCTTTCGCGCCGACGCCAGAATCCCATGACGATGAGGATCAGTGACAGGGCGAGGAGCTGCCCGATCTCGACGCCCACATTGAAGGCGAGGAGGTTGGGGACCAGTCCGTCGGGCGAGATGTTGTACTCGATGATCTTCGACGAAAGCCCGAAGCCATGGCAGAAGCCGAAGATGATGGTCGCCGCCTTGGTGTTGGGTTGGAAGCCGAACCAGCTCTGGAAGGCGCCCAGATTGTCCATCGCCTTGTAGACGACGGAGAGGCCGATGATGGCGTCGATCAGGTAGCTGTTGATGCCGATGTTGAAGTAGACGCCAAGCAGCATCGTAATCGAGTGGCCGAGCGCGAAGAGGCTCACATAGAGCCCGACGTCCTTGAGCCTGTAGAGGAAGAAGATGACGCCAAACAGGAACAGGATGTGGTCATAGCCGGTCACCATGTGCTTGGCGCCCAGGTAGATGAACGGCAGGATGTTGACCCCAGTGATCTCCTGGATATAGCCCTTGTCGCCTTCGGCCACGGCATGCGCCAGTGCGGCAGTGGCGAGCGCCACGAGGAAGAGGAACGTTGACAGGATGGTCAGGGCCGGCCGCGCGCCTGCGATATGGAGGCGAGAGCCGCCCCGGTCGGGAGGCAGGTTCATGGAAATGTCTCAGCTTGTCTGTTGATCGGGCCATGCGTGGCCCAGCGATGTCAGGCCGACATCATCCGCTTCGGCGGTCGTTCGATTCCGGTCCCGGCGGCTTGGTCGGTCGAGCTGTTCCAGAGTGTGGGCCAGCGCTGCGGCAAGGGGAGCACCCAATGGCTCACGCTGGCGGCAAGAAAGGCAGGCTGGTGCGAATGGTCAGCTGGATCATGGCCGCTGTGTGAGTGGCCGGCCGAAGTGTCGCCGGTCTCCTCGTCATCATGGCTTTGCCCGTGCTCGGATGCCTCCATTGCGGCGACATCGGCCAGTCCGGCCAGGTCCAGCCGCTCATGGGCGAAACCCGCAGGCAGTGGCGCCAGAAGCAGCCCGACAGCGATGGCCGACACAATCACCCTGCGGCAAGCCACGAGGCTGCAAATCTGCAACAGCAGGGCCGGAAGCAACACGCGCAACGTCTCGACCGCCATCGCGGGATCCCACCCGCGTCGGGATGCCGTCCCGCCGATTTGCGCTGTATTTGCTGCCGTCATGCCACCTCTTTGCGCAGCGGACGGTTAAGTGGACCTTTCCGGCAGAATTGTGGATGGCCGCGCGGACGCGTTCATGGGAGCGGGATGGCAATCTGGGCCAGTCCGGCAAAGGCCATCGTTGCAGCTATCGTGGCAAGGGCGGCCGCCACTCCAAGGAACGTTGCGGCTTTCGAAGATAGATGCCATGTGTGGCTCATCCTTTCACGAGGGTGGCAGGCGTGCCGATCCGCTTGCGAATTGCTTGCAAAGCATCGGCAACCGGCTTCAACCCGGACCGCATTCGCCACCGTCGATCGTCGGTTTGTAGACCTATAAGACTCTGATGGAAAAAGAAAAACCAAGGGATTTCAGCAGCCATCGCTTCTCGGTGGCGCCCATGATGGACTGGACCGACCGGCACTGCCGCGTCTTCCATCGCCAGCTGTCGCGCCATGCCCTGCTCTACACCGAGATGGTCACCGCGCTGGCCATCCGCCATGGTGATCGTGAGCGGCTCCTGGGTTTCGACTCGCTGGAACAGCCCGTCGCCCTGCAGATCGGTGGCAGCGACCCGAAACTTCTGGCCGAGGCCGCCAAGTGGGGCGAGGACTATGGCTATCGTGAGATCAACCTCAATGTCGGCTGCCCGTCCGACCGGGTGCAGACCGGCCGCTTTGGCGCCTGCCTGATGGCCGAGCCGGAACTGGTGCGCGACTGCCTCGGCGCGATGCGTGAGGCGGTCAAGGTGCCGGTCACCATCAAGTGCCGCATCGGCATCGACGACCAGGACGAAGAAGACGATTTCACGCGCTTCGTCGAAACGGTGATGCAGTCCGGCATGACGACCTTCATCGTCCATGCCCGCAAGGCGTGGCTCAAGGGGCTCTCTCCCAAGGAGAACCGCGAGGTGCCGCCGCTCAACTACCAGCGTGTCTACGGCATCAAGCAAAAACACACCGGCAACACCATCATCATCAACGGCGGAATCGCAACACTCGACGATGCGTTGGAGCATCTGCAGCATGTCGACGGCGTCATGCTCGGGCGCGCCGCCTACAACACGCCGTGGCTTCTGTCCGAGGTCGACAGCCGTATCTTCGGCGAGACCCGCGAGATCGTCGATCCGCTGGAGGTTGTCGAGCGCATGAAGCCCTATGTTTCCAGCGAGTTGGCCAAGGGCGTCTGGCTGCAGAACATCACCCGCCACATGCTCGGCCTGTTCCATGGCCTGCCCGGCGGCCGTCTCTGGCGCCGGGTGCTGTCGGAGGAGGCGCCGAAGCCTGGCGCTGGAATCGAAGTGCTTGAAAAGGCTGCGAAAGAAGTGGCGTCCCGGGTCAACCGGCCTGCAGACGTCCCGCCCGGCCACCCCGCCGCGTCTTGCGCCGCGTAAGTCCTTCCACGCGCTCGGGAAGTTCCGCCATCACGGTGCGCCGTTCGTCGGCTGACATGCCAAGCCAGCCGCCAATTTCCATGCGGGTCCGGCCGCAACCGATGCAGAAACCGGTCTCCGGATCGACGACGCAGATCTTGACGCAGGGCGTCTCGATGGCGGGTGTGTAAGGCGCGTTCATCATCCCGAGGATAGTGCGGCCCGTGCTGAAAGGTAGTTCAAAAACGGCGGTTTATCGGAATGCCACGGCGGCGGCATAGACTGCCAGCATGGCCGTTTCCGCCATCACCTGGCCGGCCCCGCAAACGTCGCCGGTCTGCCCGCCGATCTTGCGCATGGCCAGCGCCCGCACCATGGCCAGCGCCAATCCGCCCGCCACCAGCGCCAGGATGCCGGCCTCGGGCGACAGCACCACGCTGCCGCCGATCCCGGCGAACAACCCGCCGATGGCCAGCGCCAGCAGCGTGGTGTTGCGGCCGGGTTGCCCGGCCAGCACCGACAGGCCATTGGACCGGGCCGGTCGGGTGGCCCACAGCAGGTCGACCATCAGCGATCTCGAGAAGGCCGCAGCACCCGCCACCAGCACGATGGCGGCCAGCGGCGACAGCGCGAGCAGCGCCATCAGCAGCGAGGCGCGCGCCATGACGGTGAGGATGAGGGTCAGCGTGCCATAGGCGCCGATCCGGCTATCCTTCATGATTTCAAGGCGTTCCTCGCGGGTGTTGCCGCCGCCGAAGCCATCCGCCACATCGGCCAGGCCGTCCTCGTGGAAGGCACCGGTGAGCATGGCGGTGATCGCCAGCGCGAAGAGGGCGCAGAACAGCTCGGGCAGGCGGGCGACGTGGGCAAGCATCAGCGCCGCGCCCGTAATCGTTCCCACAAACGCCCCGACCACCGGGAACATCCACATGGAATCCTTCAGCGGCGGCGGATCAACCGTTCTCACGAAGGGCACCGGCATGCGGGTAAGGAAGCGCAACGCCATGAGGAATGACGCAAACGGCCGGAAGCGGCCCCGGTGTACGCTGCGAGGCTCGAACGCGTCGCTCATGGTGTGTGGCTGTCCCGAATCCTGTAGTGATATGCCCTAGAAATAGGAGCCTTTTTTACAAATGACAAATGCCGCCACGGGATTGCCCTTCGACGATATTCGCAACCTTGTGAAGGACATTCCCGGTCCCGACGACGACGCCGTGGCCGCCTGCCGGGCGCGCGAGGGCCAGCTGACCAAGCCCCCGGGGGCCCTGGGCCGCCTCGAAAACCTGACCGAATGGCTGTGCGCCTGGCAGGGCCGGCATCCGCCGAAAGCCGAGCGTGTCGTGGTTGCTGTTTTTGCCGGAAACCATGGTGTTGTTGCACAAGGCGTAGCCGCCTACCCGCAGGAAGTGACGATGCAGATGGTCGCCAACTTCCAGAGCGACGGCGCCGCCGTAAACCAGATTTGCAAGAGCTTCGACCTGGGTCTCAAGGTGTTCGAGCTCGCGCTCGAACGCCCCACCCGCGACATCACCCAGGATGCCGCCCTGGACGAGGCGGAATGTGCCGCCACCATGGCCTATGGCATGGAGGCGACCGAGGGCTGCGACATCCTGTGCGTCGGCGAAATGGGGATCGGCAATACAACGATTGCAGCCGCGATCTGCAACGGTCTGTTCGGCGGGGAGGCGCAGGACTGGGTTGGCCCCGGCACCGGCGTCGGCTCGGACGGTCTGAAGCGCAAGGCGGATGCCGTCAGCCGCGCCGTGGCGCTGCACAAGGCGCATCTGGGCGACCCGCTGGAAGTGCTGCGCCGCCTCGGCGGGCGGGAACTGGCGGCCATGGCGGGCGCCGTGCTGGCGGCGCGGCTGCAGCGCATCCCGGTGATCCTCGATGGCTATGTGGCGACCGCCGCAGCGGCCGTTCTCCATGCCCTGCGGCCGGATGCGCTTGATCACTGCGTGGCAGGCCACCTCTCGGCCGAGCCGGCGCACCGCCGTCTGCTGGAGAAACTGGGCCTGAAGCCGATCCTTGCCCTCGACATGCGGCTGGGCGAGGGCTCCGGCGCCGCCCTCGCGGCGGGCATCGTCAAGGCGGCGGCAAACTTGCACAACGGCATGGCCACCTTCGCTTCGGCGGGCGTCAGCAACAAGGACGACTAGGCGGCGATGGGCCTCGACGACCTTCTCGCGAGGGTTCGCGCCTGTCGGATCTGTGCCGAGGCCGCACGGCCCCTGCCGCATGAGCCGCGCCCAGTGCTGCAGCCGGGGCAGCGGGCACGCATCCTGATCGCGGGGCAGGCGCCGGGGGTGAGGGTGCATGCCTCGGGCAAGCCCTTCACCGACCCATCCGGCGTGCGTCTGCGCGACTGGCTGGGGATTGACGAGACAACCTTCTACAACCCATGCCACGTGGCCATCCTGCCCATGGGCCTTTGCTTTCCCGGGCTAGATGCCAAGGGCAGCGACCTGCCGCCACGGCCCGAATGCGCCCCGGCGTGGCGGGCGGTGCTGATGGCGGAGATGCCGCAGATTGAACTCGTGGTCTGCCTTGGCGCCCACGCCATGCGCTGGCACATGGGGCAGGCTTGGCTAGGGTCTGTCGACGCGGTGGTACGGAACTGGCGGGCGGGGCTCGCCCTCGCACCGCCAGTCGTCCCGCTGCCGCATCCCTCATGGCGCAACAGCGGCTGGCTGAAGCGGAACCCGTGGTTCGCGGCAGACTTGCTGCCGGAACTGCGCGCCCGAGTTGCGCGGCTTCTTGCCTCTCGTGCTTGAAGCTTCGCCAACCACGTTCTAGATGATTGAACCACAAAGGATTCTGAAGCACATGGCCACTGTCACGCAGTACGACGTTCTCTCGGTCTTGAAGCGCATGGCAGCGCCCGACGGGCGGGGCAATGTGGTCTCTGCCGGGCTCGTCTCCGACATCGCCATCCAAGGCGGCACGGTGATGTTCGCGCTCACCACCAGCCCGCAGCATGTGAAGACCATGGAAGCGCTGCGCGGCGCCGTCGAGAAGGCGGTGCTGGGCATTCCCGGCGTCGACAAGGCGATGGTGGCGCTGACCGCTGAGCGCGCCCCCCAGCAGCCGGGCCAGCCGCCACAGCCCCAGGTCCAGCGCGGAACCGGCATCCCCGGCATCAAGCACCTGATCGCGGTGGCCTCTGGCAAAGGCGGCGTCGGCAAGTCGACGACGGCCGTGAACCTGGCACTTGCCCTTAAGTCACTGGGCCTCAAGGTGGCGGTGCTCGATGCCGACGTCTACGGCCCGTCGATCCCCAAGCTCTTCGGCCTCACCGGCAAGCCTGAACCCTCGAGTGCTGCCGGCAAGAAGATGAAGCCGATGACGCGCTATGGCGTGGAGGTGATGTCGATCGGCTTCCTGGTGCCGGAGGATACGGCGATGATCTGGCGCGGTCCCATGGTGATGTCGGCGCTGACCCAGCTGTTGCGCGACACCGAGTGGGGCGAGTCCGACGTGATGGTGATCGACATGCCGCCCGGCACCGGCGACGTGCAGCTGACACTGGCCCAGCAGACGCCGCTTGCCGGCGCCGTGATCGTGTCGACCCCGCAGGACCTGGCGCTGATCGATGCGCGCAAGGGCCTCAACATGTTCGCCAAGGTGAACGTGCCGGTGATCGGCATCGTCGAGAACATGAGCTACTTCGTCTGCACCAAGTGCGGCGAGCGGCACGAGATCTTCGGCCATGGCGGCGCGCGGGAAGAGGCGTCCCGCATTGGCGTTCCCTTCCTTGGCGAGATTCCGCTCGACAAGGAGGTGCGGTTGCGCTCCGACTCAGGAGAGCCCGTGGTGGCCACCCAGCCGGACAGCCTGCACACCGCCCTTTACCGCGACGTCGCCCGGCAGGTCTGGGCAAGCCTTCAAGGCGGGCAACTGGCCCGTCCGGCACCCCGGATCGTGGTCGACGGACAGTAGTTGCACCAAAGCCCCGGTTGAGGGAAAATTAACCGTGCCTGCGCTGTTTATGCAGAGGGTTTCACTGCGGGCGAATCGTTTTGGCCCGGGGAGGATATGATGGCAAAGCTGATGTGGATCTGCGGCATCCTGCTGATCGCTGCGGGCGTTGCCCTCGGCATCGTGCTCCTTGTGTCGACGGTGCGGCCCGGCGGCATTGACATTCACACGGCGGCCATCCTGCTGGTGGGTGGCGTGCTGTCCCTCGGACTAGGCAGTGTGATCGAGGGTCTGCATGCGAGGCCAACCGTCCGCTCCATGATCCCCGAACCGGTGGTTCCGGCCTCCACGGCGGCCATCCCCGAATTCGATCCGCGCAGCGCCAAGCCGGCCGCGGCTGCCGTCGTTGCGGCCGCCGTCATCGTCGAGGAGGAGGTCTCCCGCCCGACGCGCGACACGATCCAGGCGCTCGAACAGGCCCGCCAGAAGATCGAAAAGGCCTTTGAAGACCGCGACGAGCAGCCTCAGGAGGCGGAAGCGCCTGCCGCGGAACCACAGGATGCCGAGCCGGCACCCGAGGACGTGGCTGCCGTCGAGATCGAGGACGAAACCATCACCGGGGACATCTCCGAGGAAGAGGTGATCGACGACGGCCAGCTTTATGTGGTGGAGGAGCGCGTCATCCGCCGCCACCCGGCCCGCATCCTGTCCGACGGCACGGTCGAGGCAGAGACGGTGGAGGGCTGGATGCGCTTCGAGAACCTCGAGCACCTCGACGAATATCTCGACGCCATGGAACCGGCGCGGAGCTGAGGCTCAGCGAACGGTCTTGCCGGGCGCGCCCGGCATCATCTCATAGGGGTGCTTCCAGCCGGGCATCGCTTTCACGCGGTCGGTCCACCTCTGGATGTTGCCGAAGTCGCCGAGCGGCACCGTCAGTTCATCACCATAGTAGAGATATCCCAGCATCGACAGATCGGCGATGGTGAGGCGCTCGCCAGTGATGAACGGCCGCTCCGCCAGATGGAGGTCGACGATCTTCATGGCGTTGATGCAGCGCGCCCGCAGGAACTCGGTGACCGGCGTTTCGCCCGTCTTGGCGAACTGGATGAGATAGCGCAGCGTGGCGAGGTTCGCCGTGAACTTGTGGTTGTCGAACAGGATCCAGCGCCAGATCTCGCTGCGCTCGTCATCATTCGTTGCGCCGAACTTGCCGGTGACCCCGGCCAGGTAATCCAGGATCACGCCGGACTGGCTGAGGCGCTTGCCGTCATGCTCGAGAACCGGCACTTCGCCCATCTCGTTGAGCTTGGCTCGATAGTCCGGTGTGCGGGTTTCGCCGTGGAAGAAGTCGACCCACACGGGCTGCCACGAAAGCTGGCACAGCTCCAGCATCAGGGCCACCTTGTAGGCGTTGCCGGATTCACCCATGCAGTAGAGCCGGTATTCAGACATCGTGAACCCCTTCCGAAAAGCCGCTACCTGACGTCGAGCACGCTGGTGCGCGCCTTGCGGACAACCTCGGTTGCCGTCGAACCGCGAAGCACCCTTTCAAGCCGCGAGCGGCCCTCGTCGGTGACGACGATCATCCTGTAGAGCGAACCACTCTCGACGATTTCCTCGGCGGGCTTTCCGACTGCAACGCGAGTTTCCGCAACCTGTATCTTCATCGCCTTGAGAAGGGCCTTGGCATTGGCCACCGCTTCCTCCGCCGCCGGTATTCCCGCAGGGTTGTCGGCAACGGAAAACAAGGTGATGGGTTCGCCCGTCACCTCTGCCAGAACGGCGGCACGGCGCACCGCCTGCATGGAGCGCGACGAGCCGTCGGTGCAGATGAAGAAGCCCTTCTTGTCGAAGCTGTCACGCGCAACCAGCACCGAAGCGGGCGCCATGGTGGTGACCGTCTGCACGATGCCGGAGCGAAAGAACGTCATCAGTTCGCCATGCCAGCGTGATGGCTGGCCCATGATGATGAGGTTGTAGGGGCCGAGCTCGTACTGGTCGAGAATGCCGTTGGCGACGTCGGGCGCGGTCTTGAGCTTCAGCACCACGGAGCGGCCCTCGGGGCTGCGAAACTCGAGCTTGTTGTCGCCGGCGGGGTCACCCCAGGCCTCGCTGCGCTGGGCTTCCTTCGGCCAGCCTTCAACGTCGATACCCTCCTGCTTGAGGATGTCGAGGGCGCTCTTGAGGTGCCTGACGCCCGGGAGTTCGAAGCCTGCTTCCAGCATGTTCTCGCGCGCCAGCCTGACCTGCAGCCCGCCTGACTGCAGTCCGGAATCGATGGGCCGCACGAAGAGCACGATGAGGTCGCAGTTGTCCTGCACGCAGAAGCGTGCCCCAAAGCGCACCGTGACGAGGGATTCCTCGGAGCCATCGATGCAGGCGAGGATGCGGAAGCGGTTCCGCCGCTGCGAGCGGAGGTTCTGCAGCGTCTTGTGGACTGCCGCCTCTTGCCGGTCTGATAGGTTTGAGCGCCTGAACAGCATGGCAACAGTCTAGGGAGCCAGCATCGGCCAGTACAGCACCGAAATGGCCATCAGCACGATGAAGGACAGCACCATCATGCGGATGCCGACCTTGAAGAAGTCGCTGCCCCGCAGGAAGCCCGAGGCATAGATGATGGTGAAGGCGGGCTGGGCGGCCGGCGTCAGGTAGCCGAAGGCCGAGGAAATGGCGGTGATGAAGCCGGCGCTGATCGGATCCTGGTGGGCCGTCACGGCCGTCTTGAGCACGATCGGCGCCAGCACCGCCACGGCTGCACCCGCCGTCATAGTGTTGGAGACGCCGATGGTCAGCAGCGAGATCACCGCATTGAAGCCGAATGTGCCGGTGGCGCCGATCTGTGTCATGCCCTCGAAGACGCTTCGTGCCACCCACTCGGCAGCGCCGGTTTCCTTCATCTCGACGCCCAGCGAGATCGCCGCCGCATAGAGCAGCACCACGCCCCAGTTGACGCCGGAGTTGATGTCCTCCCAGCGGACCAGCCCGAGGATGAGGAACAGCGAGGCGCCGCCGATGGCGATGACGCCGAGGCCCAGTGAGTTCGACAACGTCACCCAGCCGACGATGGTGAGGGCGAAGATCATGATCGTGAGCCATTCCGATGCCCGCATCGGGCCCTGCATGGACACCTGCGTGCGCAGCCTCGCGATGGCGCGCGACATGTCGGTGACTTCCGGCTTGAAGGTGAAGATGAGGATGGCGGTGACGATGGGCAGGCGCAGCAGGAACATCGGGAAGGCGTAGGTAATCCAGGTCACGTAATCCATCAGGAAGCGGTAGGTGGCCGGATCCGTGGGATTGTAGAAGAAGTCCTTCCAGTAGCTGATGATGATGGCGTTGCGCGCACCACCCGAGGGGGTGGCCACGCCGGCGATGGAGCAGCCGTAGGAAATCGAGAACAGCAGCACCGCCGCGAGGTTGTGGACCTTCTTCGGGTCGTTCGAAGTCAGCGTGATGAGGGCGACGCCTACGGGCAGCATCATGGCCGCCACCGTGTGCTCGCCGATGAAGGCGGCGATGACGCCGCAGACCGCCGTGATGCCGAAGCTGATCCAGTAGATGTTGGTGCCCGTCATGCGCACGATCCACCAGGCGATGCGCTTGTCGAGGCGCTGGCGGACGATGGCGACGGCCAGCATCAGCGAGCCCATGATGAACAGCACCGAGTCCGTCATCAGGCTCTGCGCCACCTTGGTGGGGTCGACCTTCAGCAGCACCACCTGGCCGACGATGATGAGCAGCGGCACGGTGGGCAGCGGAATGGGCTCGGTGATGAAAAGCATGGTCGCCATCAGCGACATGACCAAAACGATCTGCCCCTCATGCGTGAGGCCGGAGGGCGTAGGCAGCGCCATCAGCGCGAAGCCGACCACCATGGTGATGAAGAACCAGCGGCGCTTCCACAGGAAGGCAAGATCGATATCACCCATGAATGCCAGAAAGCGCTGGTAGCCACGGCGGCGGAACCGCCGAAGGCCCGCCGAGGGCTCCTGCGCCTGCAGGCTGTCACGCGCCAGCGAGAATGCGTCCGGCTTCATGCTGCGGCCCTTGCCGCGAGGGCCGCCGCCGTGACATTGTTCGCCCGAGAGAGGCCACTGGTGAAATCTTGGTACATTCCGAAGCAGTTCTTGCAGAAATAGATCAACAATTCCCTGAGAGTCTGGATCGCCTTTTCGAACTGCTGCGGTTTCCGAGCATCGGCACCGACCCCGCCCACCACAAGGATTGCCTGGCCACCGCCAACTGGCTGGTGGGGCAGCTGAAGGGCATGGGGTTCGAGGCGGGCCTGCGCAAGACCACGGGCCAGCCGCTGGTGCTGGGCCGGTATGTGCCTCCGGGGGGCGAAAAGCTGCCCCATATCCTGTTCTACGGCCATTACGATGTTCAGCCCGCCGATCCGCTGGAGCTCTGGACGTCGCCGCCCTTCGAACCTGAAATCCGCAAGGGCAGCCGGGGCCAGAATGCAATTTTTGCGCGCGGGTCGTCCGACGACAAGGGCCAATTGATGACCTTTCTGGAAGCCAGCCGCAGCTGGCTGAAGGTGCATGGGTCTCTTCCCTTCCGCCTGACCGTGATGATCGAGGGCGACGAGGAGGGCGATGCCAGCCACATCGATCGCTTCCTCAAGGCCCATGCGCGTGAATTTCCCGTCGATGCCGTGTTCATCTGCGACACCGGCATGTGGGACGAGAAGACGCCCGGCATCGACACCAGGCTGCGTGGCTGCTCAGGCATCGAGTTCACCGTGATAGGCCCTAAAATCGACCTGCATTCCGGACTTTACGGCGGGCCGGTGCAGAACCCCATCAAGGTGGTGAGCCGCATCATCGCGGCCATCCATGACAAGCGCGGGCGCATTGCCATTCCCGGCTTCTATGACGGGGTGAGGCCGATCCCGGCAAAGCTGAGGAAGCAGTGGGCGGGCCTGAAATTCCCCGCGAAGAAATTCCTTGGCGACGTGGGGCTGGGCGTTCCGGCGGGCGAGCATGGCTATTCGGCGCTGGAGCAGATGTGGGCCAGGCCCACGGCGGAAGTGAACGGCATCTTTGGCGGCTATCGCGGTGTTGGCAGCAAGACCGTGCTGCCCTCGGAGGCCACCGCCAAGCTCACCTTCCGTCTCGTCGAGGGCCAGGACCCCAGGAAGATCAGGAAGGCCTTCAAGGCCTTCGTGAAGGACAGGCTGCCCGCAGACTGCAAGGTGCGCTTCGATGACAGCGGCGGCGATTCAACGGGCATCTCCGTCTCGGAAGACATGCCGTGGATCTGCGCGGCACAGGCAGCGCTGAAGGCTGACTATGGCCGCGAGGCGGTGCTGATGGGGGCGGGCTACTCGATCCCGGTGGTCGAGTCCTTCAAGAAATACCTGAAGGTGGACAGCCTGCTCACAGGCTTCTCCCTGCCTGACGACAACGCCCATTCGCCGGACGAGAAATATGATTTGGCAAGCTTCCGGCGCGGCACCCGCACCTGGGCCCGCATCATCGCGCAATTTGCAGGAAAGTGACTGACATGACCGAACTCAACGCCGTTCTCGATGCCGCCACGAAGGATTTCGACAACAGCCTCGAACGGCTGTTCAAGCTGGTGCGCATCCCTTCGATTTCGACCGACCCGGCCTATGCCGCGGAATGCGAGAAGGCCGCCAATGCCATCGTCGACGACCTGAAGGGCCTGGGCTTCAAGGCGCAGGTGCGGCCAACGCCGGGACGGCCCATGGTGGTGGCGCACTACACGCCGAAGCAAGCGACCAAGGATACGCCGCACCTTCTGTTCTACGGCCACTATGACGTGCAGCCGGCCGATCCGCTCGACCTGTGGAAGACGCCGCCCTTCGAGCCGACCATCAAGACCGATGGCAAGGTGAAGCGCATGTATGGCCGCGGCACCTCGGACGACAAGGGCCAGTTCATGACCTTCGTCGAGGCCGCGCGCGCCTGGATCCGCACCACCGGCACGCTGCCCATCCGCGCCACCTTCCTGATCGAGGGCGAGGAGGAAAGCGGCTCGCCCTCGCTCGTGCCCTTCCTCAAGGCCAATGCGAAGGAGTTGTCCTGCGACGCCGCCTTCGTCTGCGACACCAACATGTGGGACCCGAAGACACCCGCCATCACCACCCGCCTGCGCGGCATGGTGCGCGAGGAGATCACCATCACCGGCCCCAGGATCGACCTCCACTCCGGCATGTATGGCGGCCCGGCGATGAACCCGATCCGGGTCTTGAGCAAGGTGATCGCCGCCCTGCACGACAAGAACGGCAAGGTCACCATCCCCGGCTTCTATGACGGCGTCGCCGACCTGCCGAAGCAGACGAAGAAGCAGTGGCAGTCGCTGAAGTTCTCGGAAGCGAAGTTCCTGAAGGACGTTGGCCTCAAGCAAGCCGCAGGCGAGAAGGGCAAGTCGGTGCTGGAGCAGATCTGGGCAAGGCCCACGGCCGAGGTGAACGGCATCTGGGGCGGCTACACGGGTGTCGGCACCAAGACGGTGCTGCCCTCCAAGGCGCATGCCAAGTTCACCTTCCGCCTCGTCGGCAAGCAGAACCCGGACAAGGTCCTCAAGGCCTTCCAGAAGTTCGTGAAGGGGCTGATCCCGAAGGACTGCAAGGTGGAGTTCGCTGGTGGTGGCGGCAGCCCGGCCACCGAGATCCCTGAGGACAACCCGTTCATCGCCAAGTCGTCCAAGGCGCTGAAGGACGAGTTCCGGCGTGACACGGTGCTGATGGGTTCGGGCGGCTCGATTCCCATCTGCCGCTTCTTCAAGGATATCCTCGGCATGGATTCGATCCTCGTTGGCTTCGCGCTGACCGATGACGCGATCCACAGTCCCAATGAGAAATATGATCTCGAAAGCTACCGCCGCGGCATTCGCAGCTGGGTGCGCATCATGGGCGAATTCGGCAAATGAGCATCGACCCCGTGGCGCTGCTGAAGCGTTACCACGCGGCCCTGAACGATTATGACGAGCGGACGATGAAGGCGATGTTCGCGGCAGACGCGATCTATGTTTCGCCCGGCGTGAAGGGCCGGATCGCGGGGCGCGAGGCCATCATCGCCGCCTTCACGGCGTATTTTGCCGAGTACCCGGACCAGGTTGCAATCGATGAAGCCGTCACGCTGGTCGCACCGGATGCAGTGCAATCCGTGTGGAGGCTGGAGGCAACCGCGCGGTCCACCGGACAGCGGGTCACGCGGCGCGGCACGCAGACGGTCACCTTCGATGCCGACGGCCTCATCCGCCATGTCGAGGTTGCCGACGCATGATCGCACAGCTTGCCATTGGCACACTCGTCATCGCCATCAATGCGGTGATCCAGGCTGAGCTGTTCACGGCCTTCGCGCAGCAGTTGGAGAAGGTCATCATTCACCTGCGCCGCACCTTCCGTCGCTTCGCCAACACGGCAACCATCGTCATCTGCGTGCTGTTCGTAATGAGCGTGCAGACGGTGAATGTCTGGGTCTGGGCGACGGCCTTCTATCTGGCGGGGGTGTTCGAGGCCTTCGAGCCGTCGCTCTACTTCTCGCTCGTCACCTTCTCCACACTCGGCTTCGGCGACATCATCCTCGACGAGAAGTGGCGGATCCTCTCCGGCCTTACGGCAGCAAATGGTCTGCTCAGCTTCGGCTGGTCGACGGCCTACATGGTCGAACTGGTGCGGCGGACGCAGTAGCAGGCGTCTTCTCCCGCTGAAGGAGCGGGAGAAGACGAACGGCTCAACCAATCCTGAAATCGGTGATGTGCTTCGGCGGCGTCAGTCCCGGCAACAGCCGCGGATCATCCTCCGGCGCCAGAACCTCCGTGCGCACCGGGATGACGCCGGCCCAGATGGGCAGGGCGTAGTCGGCCTCGTCATCGCCGGGCGCGCCGGTGCGCACCTTGGCGGAGGCCTCCTCGAGGGAGAGCTTCAGCACGGTGGTGGCCTTCAGTTCCTGCGCCGTCATCTGGCGCAGCATGTCCCAGCGGCCGGGCCACAGGCCCTCGGTAAACGACTTGAGGCTCGCTTCCTTTTCTGCCGGATCCGTCACCTTGTGCGCGGTGCCCAGCACCATGAGCGAGCGGTAGTTGCACGAGTGGTTATAGGCCGAGCGCGCCATGACGAAGCCGTCGATGATCGACACGGTGAGGCAGACCTGGGCTTCCGTACAGGCCTCCAGCATGCGGCTGGCGGAGGAGCCGTGCCAGTAGACATGATCGCCCTCGCGCCACTGCAGCGTCGGCGTGACGTAGGGAGCGCCGTCGAAGACGTAGCCCACGTTGCAGATCGGCGTGGCGTCAAGAATGCCGTGCACCGTCTCGGCATCATACTTGGCGCGTTTGTTCATCCGCTTGACGCGGGTCCGTTCGCTGGGGGCATTCATGACCGACACTCCATTGTGTCTCCTCGATGCCTGCGATATGGTCTGCCGGAAAGGACCAAGTTCGCGTCAAATGAGTAGACCACTTCTCGGCACCTCGGCCAGCGAGATCGGCATCGACCGCGATGACCGCGAGCCGATTCAGGCGCAAATCGCGCGCCAGCTGCGCTCGCTGGTGCTGAGCGGCCGCCTGAAGCCGCAGACCAAGCTTCCGTCGACGCGCGCACTTTCGGAGGAGCTGAACGTCGCCCGTGCCACGGTGGTGGAGGCCTATGAGCAGTTGCTGAGCGAGGGCTATCTCGAAACCCGGTCGGGCTCCGGCACGCGCGTGGCGGCCGAACTGCCAGAGTCGCTCCTCACCTCGGCCCCCAAGGAGCGGGCGCGGGAACCATCGCGCGGTGCGGCCAGAAGCGAACCGGCGCGACCCTTCCGGTCCGGCCTGGTCGACTGGGAGAATTTCCCGCATGACGAATGGGGCCGGTTGCTCGGCCGCTTCTGGCGCAATCCGCCGGTGACGCTGCTGGAGCACAATGATCCTTTCGGCTGGCTCCCTTTGCGCGAGGCGATCGCGCGGCACCTCTATGAGTGGCGCGGCATCGACTGCGCGGCCGAGCAGGTGATCGTGACGGCGGGCGGCCTCGACGCCTTCGACCTGATCGGACGCTCGATCCTGAAGCCAGGAGACGAGGTCTGGTTCGAGGAACCGGGCTACCCGACGGCGCGGCGCATCTTCTCTCTGGGGGGCGTCACGGCCGCTCCGGTGCCTGTTGATGCGGAAGGCCTCGTCGTGGCGCGCGGCATCGAACGCGCGCAGGATGCGCGCGCCGCCTTCGTGACCCCGGCACGGCAATACCCAACCGGCGTGACCATGCCGCTCGCCCGCCGCCTGGAACTGCTCGACTGGGCGGCGGATGCGGATGCCATCGTGATCGAGGACGACTACGACAGCGAGTACCGCTATGTGGGCAAGCCGCTGCCCGCGCTGATGAGCCTCGATAAGCGGGCGCGCGTCATTTACACCGGCACCTTCTCCAAGGTGTTCTCGCCCATCGTGCGGCTTGGCTACATCGTGGTGCCGCAAGCACTGGTGAAGCGCTTCCGCGAGGAGCGCGTGTTGCATGGCGCACCGCCGTCACTGATGGCGCAGCCGGCACTGGCCGAGTTCATGGGGTCGGGCGCCTTCGCCATCCACATCCGCCGCATGCGCCGCATTTATGCGGCACGAAGGCGCGCGCTGATGGAGGCGCTGAAGCCCGGCGAGGGAAAGCTGTTCACGGTGGATGCCTCGCCTGCAGGCCTCATGCTGCTGCTGCGCCTGCCGCCGGGTGTGAGCGACGAGGCACTGGTGGAGAAACTTGAAGCCAAGGGCATCGAGACGCAGTCGCTGTCCAGCCACTATGCGGGCCGCAAGCGCGAGCAGGGGCTGCTGCTCAGCTTCGCGGGCTTCAGCGAGGACGACCTGCAGCATGCCGCTGCGAAACTGATTGGAGTTCTATCATGAGCGATGCGGCACGCGCTGATGCCTTCCGCTGGGTGGAAGAAAGGCATGCCGACTGGTCGGCGTGGAACAGCCACATCTGGCACCTGGCCGAGACGGCGTGGCGCGAGTACCGCTCGGCGCAGTGGTATGTGAAGCGCCTGCGCGCCGAGGGCTTTACGGTGGAGGAAGGCTCGGGCGGCATGCCCACCGCCTTCTCCGCCACATGGACCAACGGCCCGGGGCCCACCGTCATGGCCTATGCGGAGTATGACGCGGTGCCGGGCAACTGCCAGGCGGCGGTGCCGTGGCGCCAGCCGCGCAAGGGTCTCTCGCGCTTTGCAGGTGGTCACACGGACCCGCACTCGGCACTCGGCATGGGTTCGCTCGTCGGCGCGCTCGCGGCCAAGGCGGCGATGGAGAAGCACGGCATCACCGGCACGCTCCGCTTCATGGGCGAGCCAGCGGAGAAGGTGCGGGGCTCCAAGCCCATCCATGCGGCGAAGGGCTATTACGACGGGCTTGACGCCATCATCTCCTTCCACCCCTTCTACATGCTGCCGCTGTGCAACACGGCGCGCTGGGACACCCATTGCGGGCCTTACTACGCGGCGATCTACGAGTTCCTGTGCGAAACTCCGCAGACGTGGCTTGCAGATGCCGTAACCGATGCCGCGGGCGCACCCATTCCCGCCGCGCACACGGCGGCCCGCGCGCCAGGTGCGAATGACGCGGTCGTCGCCATGTACACGCTGTCCAAGATGATGCGCGACCACATGCTGCCGCACTCCGGCACCTGGACGCTGAACGAAACCATTCTCGCCAGCGGGCAGGCCACGGCGGACAATCTCGCCGCCCAGATGGCGATGATCATGTATGCGGCGCGCTGCCCGGACGTCGCCATGCTCAAGAAAATCTACGCCGTGCTCGACCGCAATGCCGAGGCCGCAGCGGCGGCGGCACACTGCACGGTGAAGCGCCACTGGGTGTCGAAGTCGAAACCCGGTCTTGCCAACCATGCCATGGCGGAGATCACCTTCCGCAACCTCGAACACGCCGGTGCGCCGCGCTATGGCACGGACGCGGTGAAGGTTGCGCAGGCGCTGCAGAAGGAACTGGGCCTCGACCCCATGACGGAGCCCTTCGCCGACGAGCTGTCGCAGCTCGTTCCCCCGCAGGAGGCGGAGCGGCGGCTGCGGCGCGACCTGCCGTCCTGGCAGACGCACTACACGTCTGACGACTATACCGACATGACGTGGTTCGCCCCCACGGTGCGCTTCTACATCGGGCGCGCCGTGCTGAAGGCGCCGCCGGGCTTCGCCTACCCTGAATGGGCGCTCAACGCGCTGGGCGGCATTCCCGCCACCATCGACCCGACGGTGGAAACGGCGGGCAAGACCATCGCCGGCACGATCATCGACCTGATGACGGACAAGGCTGCACTGGCGCGCGCCAAGGCGGAGTTCGCCGAACGGAAGGAGAAGGCGGAGGACCCGCATCCGTGGTGCGACTATGCCCCGCCCATCGATTTTCCGTGGCCGGAATATGTGGAGACGCCGCGCGGGCGCGAATGGTGGATCCCGGCGACGGGCGTGGACCGGGCGATGGAGCGGGAGTGACTGTCAGAAATTCCGTCCGGCCCGTGATGGAGTTCGTAACGATTGTTTTTGGCTGTTCTAAAATGCCGCTAGTCCCCTAGCTCGGCAATAAGAAAACCTTCCTACGACTTTACCAGGGGCTCCACGCCCCCTCTGGGTCCGTCACTCCGGCTCTGCTCCCGGAGGTGAATGGGCGGGGCAGGGCGTCGGTTCACGACGCCAGCGGCCGCAGCTCCTTCAGCAGCTTGGCGCGGATGGCGCGGACGTAGTCCTCGAAGTCGCGTGCCGGCTCCACGAAACTGTCCGGCCCGATGATGACGCGGGATGCGTAGTAGCGGTCGAGATCCGGAACATCCGCCATGATGGGCAGGCCGTTGATGATGATGCCCCGGGCCCGGGCCGCCTGCCTTGCGGCTTCGAGGTCCACGCCGCCATTGTCCTCGCCGTCGCCGGACACGTCGATGACCTTGCGGTGGCCGTCGAAGGCGTTGGTCTCGATCAGGGCCGCGCTGTCGGTGATGCCGCTGGCGATGGAGGTGGCGCTCGCCCAGATCCAGCGGTGGATGAGGCCCATGCGGAAGCCGAAGGCCTTGGCGTCCCGTCCGCTTTCCAGGTGGGTGAAGGGCAGCACGAGCTGGGTTTCGCCCGGCGCACCCCATTGCACAACCGCCACCGCGGCGCCCAGCGGCTTCAGGTCCTCCACCGCGCGCTGCACGTCCGGATCGCGGAAGGCGCGGGCAAGGCCTTCAACCTGCAAGGCGAACTCCCTGCGGTCCACGCTGGCCGAGGCATCGAGCGCCAGCACCAGCTCCACCGCGACGGTCGTATCCTGCGCCTGTGCCGGCGCGCAGAGCAGTGCCAGCGGCAGGAGGCGCGACCACAAGGCGCGTGACAGGGCGGCCCGGAGACGCCAAAACGCCGCCAAGGAGACTCCCATGCGCAGAACATTGACCGCCCTTGCCACCGCCATCTCGTTCACCCTCGCCGCCACCTTAGCACTGGCACCGGGGGCCAGCGCCAGCAACGTGATGGTCACCAAGGCCTATGCCCGCGCCTCCGCCACGCCCACCGCCGAGGCAGGTGCTGCCTATGTGAGCCTGATGGCACATGGCGAGGCGGACCGGCTGCTGGTGGTCTCGAGCCCGGCCGCGAAGATGGCGGCGCTCCACAAGACGGTGGAGGAGGACGGGGTGATGAAGATGGAACACGTCGACGCCCTCGAAATTCCGGCCAACGGGATGCTGGAGATGAAGCCCGGCGGCTATCACATCATGCTGATGGGGCTGGCCCAGCCGCTGAAGGAGGGCGATGAGATCGAGATCACCCTTACTTTCGAGAAGGCGGGCGAGGTGAAGGTGAAGGCCAGGGTTGGCGGTGTTGCCGCCGGCACGAATTAGGCCTCGGGTGGCACGTCGGCGGGTGCGGGTTCCTCGCGCAGCGGCTTGAGGGCCGCGTCTTCGGACTGCATGCGCCAGAACAGCAGCATGAGGTTCAGGATGCCGAAGGCCAGCGCATACCAGATGAGCCCGAAAGCCATGGGCAGGATGAAGACCTCCGCCGCCACCACGAAGTAGTTCGCATGCCGGATCCAGCTGTGGAAGCCTTCGTCCGGCAGGCTTTCGCCGGGCACCACCATGAGCCTGGTGGTCCAGCTGTTGCCGAGTGCCGCGACGATCCAGCCGCGTGCCGCCTCCAGCACCACATAGGCATAGATCCATGGCTGGTCGATCGCGGGCAGATAGGTCAGCACCAGGTACCAGAGCCCGGCGAGCCACAGCACCTGCAGGGCCACCACGAAGCCATAGCGGTTGGAGCCAACCTCGAAGCCGCCGCGCGCCTCGATCTTCTTCGTGTTGCGGTGGGCGATGACGAGCTCGATCACCCGCTGCAGGGTGACGAGGGTGAGGATCAGGATATGGAGCCACATGGGCGACAGTGTAGCCCCCTGTTCGCCGTCATGCCAGCGCAAGCTGGCATCCCGCTTGGAGCGGCTAAGCTGGGCCCCAGCTTTCGCTGGGGTGACGGCAATATTTGGGGCATAAGCATCCTCTCCGTTTTCGACGAGCCCCGCCGCCTTGGACCTTCTCCACATTTTCCTCCTGTTCGCCGGCGGCCTGCTGGCAGGCTTCATCAACGTGATGGCGGGAGGTGCCGGCTTCATGACCTTTCCGCTGCTGCTGGCGGCGGGGATGACGGAGATCGAGGCCAATGCCTCCAACTTCGTGGCCGTGCTGCCCGCCAACGTGGTGGGCAGCGTGGTCTATCGCCATGAACTGAAGAAGGTGCGTAAGCACCTGTGGTTCAGGTTGTGCCTGGCGGCGACTGGCGGCGTGCTGGGCTCGTGGATCCTCATCCACACCGGTCAGGCGGCCTTCCAGAAGGTGATCCCGTGGCTGCTGCTGTTTGCCACCACGTCCTTTGCGCTGGGCCCGTGGCTGAAGAACAAGCTGGAGCGCGACTTCGCCTTCGACGGTTCGCGCTGGCTGTGGCTGTCCTTCCTGCTCGAGTTCATCGTCTTCGTCTATGGCGGCTATTTCGGGCTCGGCATGGGGATCGTGATGTTCGCGATCTATGCGATCTTCAGCCACATGACGATCCACCAGGCCAATGCCATTCGCAACGTGACGATCACGCTGATGACGGTGATCTCGATCGCCATCTTCGCGCAGGCCGGCGTCATCCGCTGGGTGCCGTCGCTCGTCATGATGACGGGCGCGATGATTTCGGGCTACTTCACGGCCAAGGTGGCGATGCGCATTCCGCACCACTATGTGCGCAGGGGCATCCTGGTCTGGGCCGTGTGCCTCACGGCGCTGGCATTCCTGCGCTATCACTGAGCGCTCTTGACCGCAGCGCCTCGCGGTGCGCGGCATAGAGCCCGCAGACCACGATCAGCACCATGCCGAGGATGGCGATCCAGTCCGGAAACTCGCCGAAGACGACGACGCCGGAGATGATGGCGAAGACCATCACCGAATAGCGGAAGGGGGCCGTGCCGGTCAGCTCGCCCAGGCGCAGCGTGGCCACCATCAGCAGGTAGCCGGCGGAGAGGAAGCAGGCGGCCAGCGCCAGGAGGCCGACCTCCCAGGCTTCCGGCCTCTGTGCGCCCTGGAACAGCATCAGCGCCACGCCGCCCACCGTCACGAAGCCGGCATTGGCGAGTGCGATGACGAAGACCGGGATGCGGGCGGGAATGGTCTTGGTGAGAAGGTCTCGCACCGCCACAAACAGCACGATGGAAAGTGCCAGCACCTCATAGACCGAAAAGTTCGACACCGATGGCTTGACGATCATCAGTACACCGATGAAGCCGCCGACGATGGCGATCATGCGCCGCCAGCCCACCTCCTCGCCGAGGAACATCATGGAGAGAAGTGCCACCACCAGCGGCACCGCCTGCATCACCGAGGTGAGGTTGGCGATGGGCATGTGGACGAGTGCCGTGACGAAGGCGATGGTGGCGAAGAGATCGCAGGTGGAGCGCATCAGCACGTTCTTCTGGCGGATCTTCGGCAGGTCTCCGAGCAGACCTTGGCTGGCGCAGATGGCGGTGAGGATGGTCATCGCCATGACGCCGCGCAGCGCAATCAGCTCGCCCACCGGCAGATGCGCGCCGACGATCTTGACGATCGTGTCGTTGCAGACGAAGGACCCCATGGCGCAGACCATGAGGAGGCCGGCGCGGAGTGCCGTGTTTTGCGGCAGGTAAGCCATGGATGATGCGTAGCGCGCTTCCGGGCTGCGCCGCTATGCCGGCAGCGCAGGGCTCAGCCGCCGGTGACGCTCATGTGGCGGGCGACAGCCGGCTTGTTGTGCTGGCGGTCGATGATGAAGTCGTGGCCCTTGGGCTTGCGGCCAATGGCCTCGTCGATCGCGGCATCGAGGAGTTCATTGCCTTCGGAAGCCCGCAGTGGCGCGCGCAGGTCGGCGGCATCTTCCTGGCCCAGGCACATGTAGAGCGTGCCGGTGCAGGTGAGGCGGACGCGGTTGCAGCTCTCGCAGAAATTATGGGTCAAGGGCGTGATGAAGCCGAGGCGACCGCCCGTCTCCTTCACCTTCACGTA
>CAMDBX010000044.1 GCA_945889445.1 Rhizobium sp. Q54 | reverse complement strand
ACGCCGACGAGGCCGAGGCAATCGCCGCGATGAAGGACATCACGCCCACCATGCGGCCGCAGATGTCGGACTTCGCGCCCGCCGAGCCCGCGGCGCCGGCACCGGCAGCGGTCCAGAGCATGGATTCCGCCACCGGGCTTGTCGATCCTGCGACCGGCAAGATCGCGGACGGCGCGCCGCAAGGGGATGAAGACCCCGCCGAAGGTCCGAGCGCCACCGATGCCTGGCAACTTGGCCACGAGGCCCGCAGCGCGGGGAAGGCACTGAGGGCCGTGCCGCCGGAATGGCGCACGCCAGAGTTCCAGACCTTCGCCGATGCCTGGGCCGACGGATGGCGCGCACGCGACGAGGAGATGGCGGCGGAGAAGAAGTAGAGCGTGAGATGTTGGGTTCAGGAGAGATTGGCGATCATACGGACATGGGCATGAAGGCTTCACGGTTCACGCAGGTCGATGTGGCGCAGGGGAACAGGGCCGTGAGGCAGTGCGGCGCCAACATGGAGATCGTGATAACCAGCGATGGTGAGATCCGTATCGTCAGCATGGGAACGACCACCGCGCCGGGGAAAGCTTGAGTTGACTTCAACGGGGACATAAACCTTTGAATGCGTACATGACAAAGCGCCGCCTCCCCTACCTGCAACACGAGCGGACCCGGCACGGTCTGTTGGAAGCCATGTGGATACGCGATTTGGAAGAGGTCGCGCTCAGGATCAAAGAGGACTTGTCGTGAGTACATTTAAAGAAGCCGATCAGCCTATCGCGCTGCCGCGGCGCGGCCTCAGTGTGATTGATGCTTCGACATATGTCGGCGTATCGCGGTCAAAGTTCCTTGAACTTGTGTCGGACGGACGAATGCCCGAACCACTGCGACTTGACCGCCGCCGCATATGGGACATTCGTGAACTGGATGCCGCATTCGATAATCTGCGCGACCAGGAATCACTTCCGTCCAGAGTGACTGAACTTGACGACGGTTGGGGAGATGCCACACTGTAACGACATGGAAATTGAACTAAGTTATATAAGCATAGAGAGGTCTCGTCATGGAAAGAAGACACTCTATGTAAGATACCGGGGGCACCGGATACGCCTGCGGGAAATTCCCGGAACACCCGAATTTCTGGATGAATATCGCAAGGCTCTGGCCTCTGCCGGATATATGAGCGGTGTCTCAGTTCAGCAGGCAGCACCCAACAAGGTTCCAGCGCTCAAGCGCGACTATCCGCGCGGCTCCTTTGGCTGGCTCGTACTCAAGTATTTTTCCGAATCTCCGGCCTTCAAAGCCATGAAGCCGGCTGGCCAGCGCCGACGCCGCAGCAACCTGGAACCTATGGCCATAGAGCACGGTCACAGGCCCATGATCATTCCTACGCAAGCAATTACCGCTGGCCTTGCAAAGCGCGTGGCCAAGCCAGAGGCGGCGAATGAGTGGTTGAAATCCATGAAGGCGCTCTACACGTGGGCGAAGGGCGCGCGCATCATCAAGGATAGTCCTGCCGCCGGGATCTCAAAGATCAAGAATGACACGGATGGCTTCCACACATGGACAATCGAGGAGATGCGCGTCTTCATTGTCCGGCATCCCCGAGGCACCATGGCATATCTTGCGCTGATCCTGTTGCTGTTCACGGGTCTGCGGCGGTCGGATGCAGTCCGCATCGGACGCCAGCATGTAAGCAACGAGACAATCCGGTTTCGGACGAGCAAGACCGGTGCCGAGCTGGTGGTGCGTTTACCATGGCCTCTCGCGGATGCCATCTCGGCACTGCGGGAGGGAAGTGACCTGCCCCTACTTCAGAGCGCCCAAGGCCGGGCCTTTGCATCCGGAGCAGCCTTCGGGAACTGGTTCAAGGACCGCGCCACGGAGGCTGGAATCGCCCACTGTTCCCCACACGGGCTGCGCAAGGCCGGAGCCAGCATAGCCGCCGAGATGGGTGCGTCCGAGGTCGAGTTGGACGCCATGTACGGATGGTCCAACCCGAGGCAGTCAGGCACCTACACCCGAGCGGCACGGAACCTGATCCTGGCCACCACGGGCTTTGGCAGGATCGCGGACGCTCTGGTGGGTCAAGGCTTGCTGGCACCTCCCGACGAGGAACAGAACATGGCCAAATCTGTCGCACCTTTTTCGAGTGCGATTAGGTGAGACAAAATCTCGCCCTAACTCTTTGAATTCATTGAGTTGAAATTGGATTGGCGCTCCCTGCGGGAATCGAACCCGCCTTTGCAACGTGAGAGGCTGCCGTCCTAACCGATAGACGAAGGGAGCTCTCCGAGGAATTCGCTCCCTATATAGGGGCTCTCCTGCCAGTGCAAGCCCTTCAGGGTGCCGCTGCGATGCGGGAGATGATGGCATTCTTCTTGACGTCCACGACGATCACCTCGTGTGCCGTGGTGATCACCAGGCGGTCGCCGTCGAGGCTGGCGGAGGTGATGGCGGCACCGGGGGGCAGGCCCAGATTGAGGCTCTGGGGCGGCGGCTCGGGCTTGGGCGGTGCCTTGTGGTTGGCCTTCCAGATGATGGCGGCGATGAACACGAGGAACAGCAGCACCAGCACGATACCCATGATATAGACCACCCGCAGCATGCGGCGGGCGGAGGGTGGCAGTTCCATCGACGCGGCTTCGCCTGTCTGCAAGGGATCGGATTCGTTCATGTCAGTGCCTTCACAACTCCTCGAAACCAACGCCGCTGCGGAGGACCGCCTCGACAAGGCTCTGGCGGCCGCATTTCCGGAGATGAGCCGGGCGCGGTTTCAGGCCCTTATCGCGGAAGGGGCCGTCACTGTCGAGGGTGAGATCGTCCGGGAAACGCGCCACAAGGTGAAACCGGGCGCGCTCCTCCGCGTTATCCTTCCGGAAGCGGCACCCGCCCTGCCCCAGGCAGAGGCCATGGCGCTGCATATCGTTCATGAGGACAAGGACTTGATCGTGATCGACAAGCCGGCCGGATTGGTCGTGCACCCGGGTGCTGGAAACGAGACCGGTACGCTGGTGAATGCGCTCATCGCCCATTGCGGTGAAAGCCTGTCTGGCATTGGCGGCGTGCGGCGCCCCGGCATCGTCCACCGCCTCGACAAGGACACCAGCGGGCTTCTGGTGGTGGCCAAGAACGACCGGGCCCACCATGGCCTGTCCGAACAGTTCGCGGCACATGGCCGCGATGGGCGGCTGGAGCGCAGCTACCTGGCCATTGTCTGGGGCGTGCCGGAGCGCCGCCAGGGCACCATCTCGGCAGCGATCGACCGCTCCACCGCGAACCGCCAGAGGATGGCGGTGTCCAGGGGCGCCAATGCCCGGGAGGCGGTCACCCATTACGAAGTGCTGGAGCAGCTGGGCAAGCCGCCAGTGGCCAGCCTTCTCCGCTGCGTGCTGGAAACCGGCCGGACACACCAGATTCGCGTCCACATGGCACATATCGGGAACCCGCTTCTGGGCGATTCGGTGTATGGTTCGGGGTTCCGGACCTCGGCCACGAAGCTCTCTGAGGCTGCAAAAGATGCTCTTAAAGCCTTGAATAGGCAGGCACTTCATGCCACGAGCCTAGGCTTCGAGCACCCTGCCACCGGAAAGCCTCTGCGGTTCGAAAGCCCGGCGCCAGAGGATTTTGGCAGGCTCCTTGCTTCGCTACGCTTGAACAACACACAAGCGTGACTATCTGTAACTGCTCCAGTGTCTCATTTTCTACGTAATCGCTCGGTAAGGCTAGGCCTCAGACAGGAAAGGCTTTCAACATGGCAAGGACCACGTCGCTCCCCGCAATCGCCTCGGGCGAAGCCGGTCTCCAGCGCTATATGCAGGACATCCGCCAATTTCCCATGCTGCAGCCCGACGAGGAATTCATGCTCGCCAAGCGGTGGAAAGAGCATGGCGACACGCAGGCCGCCGAAAAGCTCATCACCTCTCACCTCCGCCTCGTGGCCAAGATCGCCATGGGTTACAGGGGGTATGGCCTGCCGATCGGCGAGGTCATTTCCGAGGGCAATGTCGGCCTCATGCAGGCGGTGAAAAAGTTCGAGCCGGACAAGGGATTCCGTCTCGCCACATATGCCATGTGGTGGATCAAGGCCTCGATTCAAGAGTTTGTTTTGCGTTCGTGGTCGCTGGTGAAGATGGGCACCACCGCAAATCAGAAAAAGCTGTTCTTCAACCTGCGCAAGGTGAAGAGCCAGATCGAGGCGCTGGAGGACGGCGACCTGCGTCCGGACCAGGTGGACCTCATCGCCAAGAAGCTGGGCGTGACCAAGGAGGACGTCATCTCGATGAACCGCCGTCTTGGCGGCGACACGTCTCTCAACGCCACCGTCCGCGAGGATGGCGAGGGCGAGTGGCAGGACTGGCTGGTTGATGAGTCCGACAATCAGGAAGAGATGCTCGCCCAGTCGGAAGAGCAGTCGATGCGCCACGGACTGCTTCAGGATGCAATGGAAAAGCTCACCGACCGTGAGCGCCGCGTGTTCGAGGCACGACGCCTGCAGGACGATCCGGCAACGCTCGAGGAACTGAGCCAGGAATTCGGCGTATCACGCGAGCGCATCCGCCAGATCGAGGTGCGGGCGTTCGAGAAGGTGCAGAAGGCGGTGAAGAACGCATCGCAGCGCCTGCTTGCACCGAAAACACTGCCCGCGCCCACCGCGTAGGCAGCGCCAACGCATCAATTTCGTCATCATGGCCGGGCTCGACCCGGCCATTTCTTTTGGTAAACGGGGTCAGAGCCAGCGCTGCAGCCTATTGGAAAAGCCCCTTCGCCCGCGGCGCTGCAAAGAAGATCTGCACCGCCCAGATTTTGTCAGCCCGCTGGATGACACCCGTGGATACGAAGGCGAAGCTGCGGCTGACCATGTTCTTGCGGTGAGGGGCGCTCTTCACCCACTGCTCGAAGAGGGCGCGCGCCTTTGACTCGTCAACCGGCGTGTCCTGCGTATCGCGGGCGGCGTTCTCGCCGATCGAGGGATACTTGGTCACGTCGCCGACGAAAGCCGCCATGCGGCCCTGGAAGCTCATGCCGGTGGATGAGGAGTGGCCCATGAAGTCGTTCAGCATCATGTCGGCGGCATGGGCACGTGCTGCTTCCTGGAAGGCGGGGTCGGCAGCAATCGGAGCCTTGCCCTTCTGGTCGCGATAGGCGTTGAGAAGGCCGACGAGTTCAGCCTCGAGATCCGGGCGGTAACGCGAGCCCTTCGGCGGCCGTGCGGCGAGGCCCTTCGCATAGTCGAGGTAGGGGCCGGCCAAGGCAGGATGGACGGACGCCGCGAGGCCGACGAGACCAAGACACAACAGGCGTCGGGTTGGGCTGCAGAGCATCAGGACAAGACTCCATGAACCATGGTAATCAATTTAAAGTTGTTTACTTTGATGAAATGCACGTTCCGTAACCTTCTCCCGCCACCATGGGAACGCCTGAGCAAGGAGACCCTGATGCGCAGAGAATTGGCCAGATTCGGCACGGCAAGTCTTCCGGTGAATGTAACCCGGCAAGGCTGGCTCATGGCATCGTCTTTGGTGGCGGGCCTGTCGGGTGGCATTGTCACGGCTTCGCAGGGCATTTGGGCACAAGCAGGGCCAGGCGCCCAGGCGGCGTTTGCCGGAGCCCTGCTCGCCGCCGGCACCTTGGTTGCTGCTTTCGCGCCGCAAAGGGCCGGCAAGGCAATGCCCGGACTGTTGCCGAGACAGACCTTGGTTGCAGAGGCCGAAGGCCGTGCCCCTGGCTTCGCGGCCGTCATCCTGTGCGAACTCACCGGTCTTGCCTGGGCGAGCCGCGACGCGCGGAGCGAGGCCAGCGATCGTGCCGCTGAAGACGCCCAGCAGCGGCTGGCCGCTCTGTTGCCCGAAGGGGCGCGGGCGACGCACTGGAGCGAGGAGCGCTTTCTGGTGGCGCTGCCACCCGGGGCGGACGCGATGGCCACATTGGAACTTGCCCGCGAACTGACCATGAACCTCGCCGCCGGACCTGGCTTCTCGGGCCTGGCGGCATCCGTGACCTGCCACGCCGGCATTGCCCTTGCTCCCAATGACGGCCAGCGCTTGTGCGAACTGGTGAGCAGTGCCGAATTGGCACTGGCGGAGGCACGGCGGCAGGGCAAGCCGGGCTATGGGTTCCACTCGCCCGACATCGCGGCACATGCACAGCGGCGCCTGGCATTGCAGCGCGCCTTGCGCAACGCCGTGAGCGGCGATGCGCTGCGGCTCGATTTTCAGCCCGTCCATGCCATGCGCACCGGCGAACTTGTCGGCTTCGAAGCATTGATCCGGCTGCATGACCCCGAGATCGGACCGATCCCGCCGTCCGAATTCATTCCTTTGGCAGAGGAGCTCGGCCTCATCGTTGACATTGGAAAGTGGGCGGTGGAGGAGGCCTGCCGGGTAGCGGCACAGTGGCCGGCGCATCTCGTGGTCGCAGTCAACCTCTCGCCCGCCGACTTCCATTCCGGCACACTGATCACCACCATCCGCCGCGCCCTGCAGCGCCACGCCCTGCCCGCCTATCGCCTCGAGGTGGAAATCACCGAAGGCACGCTGATGACCGACAGTGAACTGGTGCTGGGCCAACTGCGGATTCTGCGCGACATGGGTGTCGGCGTGGCACTCGACGATTTCGGCACCGGCTACTCGAGCCTCTCCTATCTGTGCAAGTTTCCATTCTCGAAACTCAAGATCGATCGGAGCTTCGCGGCCGCACTCGATCATTCCGCCTCGGCCCGGAATGTACTTCGCGCCATCGTGCGCCTGGGCCATGGGCTCAGCATGACGGTGACGGCGGAAGGGATTGAGACGCAGCGTCAGCTGTCGCTGCTGCGCGACATCGGCTGCGACCTCGCGCAGGGCTACCTGCTGGGCAGACCGGCTGCGCTGGGCGAACTGGCGGCCATCATCTTGCGCAACTTCGCGGAGGATCTTACCCGGCGCCCCAGGCCGGCACGCCGGAGTGCAGCCTGAAGCCCGCCGCTTTGCACTTTCCTTGCCGTGCCCGGCAGTCTAGTTTGCGCCCACACTCAAACCAAACGGGCAGCATGCGCAAGCTTTCACCCACCAAGGCGATCACCCACGCGCTCAATTCGGTCTGGACCTACCGGAAGGTCGCGGCGCGCATTGCATTCGCCTGGCTTCCGGTGCTGCTGGTTTGCGCCATTGCCCAAGTCTATTTCGGCCCGCCTGATCCGTCCGCACAAGAAATGACATCGGCGGCTCTGGTGCAGATCGCCACGTCCCTCGTATCTCTCCTCGCCATCTCCGCCATGTCAGTCAGCTGGCACCGCTTCATCCTTCTCGACGAGGTGGGGCACGGGCTACGAATCAACGCCAACAGCCTGCGCTACTTCGGGAACCACTTCCTGCTGCTAATGGCGATGGCGGTTCCCCTGCTGCTGGCCATTACAACAATGTTGCTGTTGCCCGCCGCCGTGACCTTTGCCATTCCGGCGCTGCTTCTGGTGTGGGGCGCCGTCACGCGCTTGTCGGTCAAACTGCCTGCGGTGGCACTGGGCAACCGCAACTTCACCTTCCGGAGCGCATGGGATGCCACGTCCGGCAATTTCTGGCCCTGCCTCGGCGTGCTCGTGCTCAATGGAATGATCCTCTTTGGAGGACTGCTGGCACTGATCGTCGTGGCCAGCGGCATCGCCCAGGTGCAACCCGTGCTCGGCGACGCGTTTGCCATGCTCGCCTCGCTGGTACTGCAGATCACCTACGCCTTCTTCAATGCATCCATACTGACTTCGCTGTACGGCTATTTCGTCGAGCGCCGGGACTTCTGATCCTTGATCAAGGTCAAGGGCGCCACCGGCTGAGCGGCGCACACTCCGCCACTCACGATGCTTCAGCGGGGGCCAGATGACCGACACCAGCACCACAGCCGCGGCCAAGCCGGCCGAGCAAACCACCACCACGCCTGCCCCGAAACAAGAACAGGCGCCGCCGCGCCCTTCGCTGGCGCGGCTCCGGCACAATCCAGAGGCCATCCGCCATGCTTTCGAGAGCGGCGAGTTTCCCTACAAGACCCGCATGGGCAACAAGGTCTATGAGGAGGAGATGGCCAAACTGCAGGTCGAACTTCTCAAGCTGCAGAACTGGGTCAAGGAGACAGGCGAGCGCATCATCGTGCTCTTCGAGGGCCGGGATGCCGCGGGCAAGGGCGGCACCATCAAGCGCTTCATGGAACACCTCAACCCCCGCGGCGCACGCGTGGTGGCGCTGGAAAAACCCAATGAGCGCGAACGCACGCAATGGTACTTCCAGCGCTACATCGAGAACCTGCCGGCTGGCGGCGAAATCGTGTTCTTCGACCGCTCCTGGTACAATCGTGCCGGCGTCGAGCGTGTCATGGGCTTCTGCACGCCCAACGACTACCTCGAATTCATGCGCCAGTGCCCGGACCTCGAGCGCATGCTGGTCCGTTCGGGCATCCGGCTGTTCAAGTTTTGGTTCTCGGTCACCCGCGAGGAACAGTTGCACCGCTTCCAGTCACGCGGGAACGACCCCTTGAAACAGTGGAAGCTGTCACCCATCGACATGGCATCGCTCGACAAGTGGGATGACTATACCGAGGCCAAGGAGGCGATGTTCTTCTACACCGACACGGCAGACTCACCCTGGACCATCATCAAGTCCGACGACAAGAAGCGGGCGCGACTGAACTGCATGCAGTTCTTCCTGTCCTCGATCCCCTACCCCAACAAGAACGCCAAGGTGGTGACGGGCCCCGACCCGCTGATCGTCGGCACGACGGCGCATGTGATCGGGCGCGATGACCACATCCTCGGCAAGACGCTCAGGCCGGGGAAGTCGAAACGGTAGGCAAGCCTCACCATCTCTTTGCAGCTTGCCCGGGCCAGACCCGGGGCAATTTTTCGTGGCCCCAGATACGGTGGCCGGGCAAGCCCGGCCAAAGTGAAAGCCTGAGAAGGGTAGAGGGCGATTAGGCTGCGCTCAGTCCTCGAAAGGATCCTTCATCAGGATCGTATCGTCACGTTCGGGCGAGGTTGACAGCAGCGCAACCGGGCACTCGATCAGTTCTTCGAGGTACTTCACGTACTTGATTGCCTGCGCTGGAAGCTGCGCCCAGCTGCGCGCGCCTGCCGTGGTTCCATTCCAGCCTTCGACGCTTTCGTAGATCGGAACCACGCGCTTCTGCGCTTCTTCGGCAGCAGGGAAGCGATCCAGCCGCTTGCCCTCGAGCTCATAGCCAATGCCGACCTTGATCTCGTCGAGCCCGTCGAGCACGTCGAGTTTGGTGAGCGCAATGCCATGGATGCCGGAGGTCTTGATGGCCTGGCGCACCAGCACCGAATCGAACCAGCCGCAGCGGCGCTTGCGCCCTGTCACGGTGCCGAATTCACGGCCGCGCTGGCCGATGTATTCGCCGACCTCGTTCTCCTGCTCGGTCGGGAAGGGGCCGGAGCCGACGCGCGTCGTATACGCCTTGGCGATGCCCAGCACATAGCCGATGGATGACGGGCCAAGACCGGAGCCGGCCGCTGCCTGACCGGCAACGGTGTTGGAGGATGTCACATAAGGATAGGTGCCGTGGTCGATGTCGAGCAGAATGCCCTGCGCGCCCTCGAACAGGATGCGCTTGCCCTCGCGCTTCATGTCGTCAAGCAGCGACCAGACGGCATCCGAGAAGGGCAGGATGCGGGGCGCGATTTCAGCGAGCTGCGCAATCAGGTCCTGCGCCTTCACCTCTGCCTCGCCCATGCCGCGGCGGAGTGCGTTGTGGTGAGCCAGCAGGCGGGCGACCTTGGGGCCGATGGTGGCGAGGTCAGCGAGATCGTTCACGCGGATGGCGCGGCGGCCAACCTTGTCTTCGTAAGCCGGGCCGATACCGCGGCCGGTGGTGCCAATCTTACCGGCACCGGCGGCCGTTTCGCGCAGCTGGTCGAGTTCGCGGTGGAGCGGCAGGATCAATGTGGCGTTCCCGGCAACGCGCAGGTTCTGTCGAGAGATATCCACGCCTTGGGACGACAGCTTGTCGATCTCGGTCGCAAGGGCCCACGGATCGATCACCACGCCATTGCCGATGACCGAGAGCTTGCCCGGACGGACGATGCCTGAAGGCAGCAACGACAGCTTGTAAGTCACGCCGTCGATCACCAGGGTGTGGCCGGCATTGTGCCCGCCCTGGAAGCGCACCACCACATCGGCCCGCTCAGACAGCCAGTCCACCAGCTTGCCCTTGCCCTCGTCGCCCCACTGGGCGCCGACCACCGCCACATTCGCCATTTCAGGCCCCTTTCAGACACAGGAACGGCCCCGGGAGGGTTTGCTTCCGGAGCCGTTCCGGGCTCTTACACCATCGGGGGCAGAAGGCAAACCGGAGAAAAGCAGGGCTGCGCCGCCACCGGGAGGCGGTTGACCTTGGGGCGCGGCGGTGCAAGCCTCCGGCGAGTAACCAGCGGAGAATACAAGCCATGAAATCTGTTTTCTCATTTCTGGCCCTGGGCCTTGTGCTGGGAGCGAGCACCCCGACCCTTGCTGCGGCGACCCCGGAAGAAGCCCAGCGCCTGACAGCCCTGTTCCAATCCTATCTCGGCACGGAACCGGGCATCGTGAGTGTCACCACTGCGGGCGAATCCTATGCCGCGAAACTCGACCTGACGCCGCTGTTCGCCAAGGTGAAGGATCCAACTGTTAGCCTCAGCCTTTCGCCGCTGGAGTGGACGCTCACCGACCAGGGAAGCGGCAAGTGGAAGGTTGACCAGAACCAACCGCTCACCTTTGCCTTCGGCGTGAAGGGCCAGGGCGAGACAAATGGCGCAATCACCTCGGTCGTCTCCACCGGCACTTTCGACGCAGCACTTGGCGGCTTCACAACCAGTTCAGCCGAGTTGAAGGGCATCACCGCCGACCAGACGATGAACGATGCCGGCACCACAACCCGCATCCTCTATGCCATCGACACCGTCACCATGCAGACAGCAATGGAGGGCACGTCCGACAGCGCCGATGCCACATCACGCTATGCCTATACCGGCTTCAGGGAGACGATCAGCATTCCCGCATCCACCGACGGCAGCACGCCTGCCATGGACCTCGTCATCGCCTCGCCCTCGGGCAAGCAGGACGGCACGGTGAAGGGGCTGAAAGTGAAGGCCATCGGCGATCTCGTCACCTGGCTCGTGGTCCACCCGGACCAGAAGGCCATTGCCGCCGAGCAGGAAGCCTTCAAGGACAAGCTACGCGCCGCCCTTCCCTTGTTCAACAGCCTCACCGGCACCAGCACGATGGAGGACGTCACAGCCACCTCACCCTTCGGCCAGTTCGCCGTGAAGCAGTTCGGCTTCGGCGCGGAGATGAATGGCATCAGTGCCGACGGCCGCCTGCGCGAGACGTTCAGCTTCACCGGACTTCAGGTGCCAACCGCACTTCTGCCGCCCTGGGCCGCGGGGCTCGTGCCGGAGAATTTCAGCCTCGACGTGAGCGTGGCTGGCTTCGACCTTGCCGCTCCCGCAGCACTGATCCTCGATAAGCTTGACCTGACGAAGCCCGAACCAATGCCCCAGGACCTCGATGCACCGCTGATGCAGGCCCTGATGCCAAAGGGCAGTGTCACCATTACGCTCGACCCGAGCGATATCCTAGCCAATCTGTATGACCTGACGGCAGCCGGCAGCATGACGGCTGGGCCCGTGGCCATGCCCGCCGGAGAGGTGCTGGTGAAGCTGAAGGGCATGGATGAAACCATGACGGCGCTGCAGGCCGCCACGCCGGACATCCAGCAGATGAGCGCCGCGCTGCTGCTGGTGAAAGGTCTCGGCAAGGCCGAGGCCGACGGCGCACTGTCGTGGCAGATCGTGGGAACCGAAGCCGGCGCCCTCACCGTGAACGGTGTCGACCTCTCCAAGATGCTGGGCGGCGGGCAGTAACCCGCCGCCACGCAAATCAGAAGGCGAGCGGCTTGGCCTGTTTCACCTGCGGCAGCTTGGCAACAGCCTGCAGCACGGCGGCGGGCGGCGCTTCATCGATGGAGACGAGACAGATCGCCTCTCCACCCTGCGCACGACGGCCGAGGTTGAAGGTGGCGATGTTGACCCCGGCATTGCCCAGGATGGTGCCAAGGGCGCCGATGAAGCCCGGCTTGTCCTCGTTCGTCACATAGAGCATGTGCGGGCCGAACTCGGCCTCCATGTCGATGCCCTTGATCTGGATGACGCGCGCCTTGCCGTCCGAGAACACCGTCCCGGCAACCGAGCGTTCCAGATGGGCCGTTTTCACGGTGAGCCGGATATAGGTCTCATAGGCGCCGCGCTGTGTCTGCTTGACCTCATCCACCTTGATGCCGCGCTCGCGCGCAACCACCGGGGCCGATACCATGTTCACCGTCCCGAGCATGGGCTGAAGAACGCCCGACAAGGCGGCCGAGGTGAGCGCCTTGGTATTCATCTCTCCCACGTCGCCCGCATATTCGATGATGATGCCGGTGACGGGTTCATCGGTAAGCTGCCCCGCGAAGGAACCGAGCTTCTCTGCCACCGCGATGAAGGGTCGAAGGCGCGGGGCCTCGTCCGCCGAGATCGACGGCATGTTGAGCGCGTTGGAGACCGCACCCGTGATCAGGTAATCCGCCATCTGCTCTGCCACCTGCAGCGCCACATTCTCCTGCGCCTCCCCTGTCGAGGCGCCCAGATGTGGCGTCGCCACCACATTGTCGAGTTCGAACAGCTTATGGCTGGTGGCAGGCTCCACCTCGAACACGTCGAGGGCAGCACCCGCCACATGGCCGGATTTCAGCGCGTCATAGAGGGCGTCCTCGACGACCAGTCCGCCGCGTGCGCAATTGATGATTCGGACACCTTTCTTGCACTTGGCCAGTGCCGCAGCATCGATGATGTTGCGGGTCTTATCGGTCAGCGGCGTGTGCAACGTAATGAAATCGGAGCGGCGGAAGATCTCGTCCAACTCCACCTTCTCGACACCGATCTCGATGGCGCGTTCGGGCGACAGGAACGGGTCGAAGGCGATGACCTTCATCCGGAGGCCCAGCGCGCGGTCGGCGACGATGGCGCCGATGTTGCCGCAGCCAATGACTCCCAGCGTCTTGTTGAACAGTTCCACACCCATGAAGCGGTTCTTCTCCCACTTGCCCGCATGGGTGGAGGCATTGGCCTCAGGAATCTGGCGGGCCAACGCCATCATCATCGAGATCGCGTGCTCGGCGGTGGTGATGGCATTTCCGAAGGGCGTGTTCATGACCACGATGCCACGCTGGGTGGCGGCTGGGATGTCGACATTGTCGACGCCGATGCCAGCACGGCCGATGACCTTGAGCTTGGTCGCGGCAGCGATGATCTTCGGCGTCACCTTGGTGGCAGAACGAATGGCGAGACCATCATAACTGGAAATGGCGGCGAGCAGCGCATCCTTGTCCTTCCCGAGATCGGGAAGGTAGTCCACCTCCACGCCACGGTCGCGGAAGATCTGCACGGCAGTTTCTGAGAGTTTGTCGGAAACGAGCACACGGGGAGCCATGGAGGACACTCCTGATTTGAGATGAAGAGGAAACGAGATCAGCCGGCGGTCGCCTGGGCATAGGCCCAGTCGAGCCACGGCATCAGCGCTTCAAGATCGGCGGTCTCCACAGTGGCGCCGCACCAGATGCGAAGGCCGGGCGGCGCATCGCGATAGGAGCCGATGTCGAACGCGGCCTTCTCGGCCTCTAGCAGCTTGACCATTTTCTTCGGCACACTCTCTTCGGCCTGCAGTGTCAGGCAGACCGAGGTGTTGGAGCGCGTGGCCTCGACCTTGGCGAGGTTTGCCGCGAAATCACGCGAGTCGATCCACTTCTGAACGACAGCCGCATTGGCATCGGCGCGGGCCATGAGGCCCTTTAGGCCTCCGACCTTCTGGGCCCATTCCAGCGCCACGATGCAGTCCTCGACGCACAGCATCGAGGGCGTGTTGATGGTCTCGCCTTCGAATATCCCGGCAATCAGCTTGCCACCGCTGGTGAGGCGGAAGATCTTCGGAAGCGGCCAGGCCGGAACGTAGCTCTCCAGGCGCTCCACGGCGCGCGGGCCGAGGATCAACACGCCATGCGCACCTTCCCCGCCCAGCACCTTCTGCCAGGAGAAGGTAACGACATCGAGCTTTGAGAAATCGAGTGGCTGTGCAAAGGCGGCCGACGTCGCATCGCAGATCGTCAGACCCTTGCGGTCATCCGGAATCCAGTTCGCATCCGCAACGCGCACGCCGGACGTCGTGCCATTCCAGGTGAACACCACGTCATGATCAAAATCTACAGTGGAGAGATCGGGAAGTGCTCCATAGCCCGCAGCAATCTTGTGGGCATCCTTGAGCTTCAGCTGCTTCACCACGTCGGAAACCCATCCGTCTCCGAAGCTCTCCCAGGCCAGCATGTCGACCGGCCGGGCGCCAAGCAGCGACCACATCGCCATTTCGACGGCACCCGTATCGGACGCCGGGACGACGCCGATGAGATGCGTTGCTGGAACCTCCAGCACCTCGCGGGTCAGCTCGATGGCGCGCTTCAGGCGCGCCTTGCCGAGGCTCGAACGATGCGAGCGTCCCAGAGCGTCAGTGTTGAGGAGTTCGGCTGTCCAGCCAGGAATCTTGGCGCAGGGGCCAGAAGAAAAATGCGCGCATTCCGGGCGCGTGGCCGGTTTTGTGGTCGTCATCTTGTGCTCCATCCTTGCAGATGGACCGGCCTTCGGTGGGGAAGGCTAGCCCGCGACCTGTATCGCGCATCTTGCGACATCGCGCAAGGGCACACAAAGATAGCGGCCCACGCCAGGCGTGGGCCGCTTAATTTTCAATCTGATGCGCCTGGCTCAGAAGCCGTAGCGCAGGCCCACCAGGGCTTCGTTGGCATAGGTTTCCGACGAGATGATCTGGCGGAAGCGGTAGCCCACGTCGGCACTCAGATTGTCGGTGATGTTCACCTCCACGCCAGCCATCAGGGCATAAGTCACGCCGCTCTCTTCGTCACCCCTGTCGTCGGACCAGCCATAACCGATACCCGCGCCAACATAGGGCGTAACCACGGTCTGGGTGGGGATGTCGAAGTAGACGTTGCCCAGCACGGATCCGAAGTCATGGTGATCGTTGCCAATGCCGGCGTAGTCGATGCGGGCGTCGGTGCGGAGGTTTTCATTGAACTTGTAGCCCACGCCACCACCGAGCAGGAATACGCTGTCGGCATTGTTCTCGGTGTTGAGCCACGACCAGCCGAGTTCGCCGCGGAGATAGAAGCTCGCCGCGGTCACGACCGGTTCGGGCGCGTAGGCGTCAGCCGCGAGAGCCGCCGTGCTGGTAAGGCTGGCCATCAGGCCGAGGCCGAGCAGCGCCTTTGTGATGAACTTCATGATCTCTTACTCCCTTGCAGACAAAGCAAACTCAATGTGTGCAAAACTAGAAACCATCCGTGACCCCAGGCAGGCGTGAATGCGGCGGAAAAAAGTCAAAGACCGTCTGTTGCTCCAAAGTCACATACTTTTGTACCGTACTGATAACTAAGCTTTACAGGCTATTTACCACGATTCGCCTCACCACTCTTCGGCTGCAGATGCCGCTTTATCATGCTAATGTCGGCAGCAGTATGGAGAGCATCATGAAGACTTTATTTACCACGTTGCTTATGTGTTTTGCCTGCGGCACAGCCCTTGCGGACTGCCCCGTCGGCGAGATTGAGAAGGCGCTGGCTGCTTCGCTCGACGGATTGAAGAAAGTGGAGCGTGAGGTCAGCGACATTCAATCCACCGAAGGCGGCGTCTGGCGTATTTTCCAGGCTGAGGATGGCGGCCTCGTCACACTGCTGCGCATCGATGGTGGAGAGTCAGGCATGGGCGAGCGGCGGCTGAGCGTGGTGAGCCCAGATGCCTATGGCATCAGCGTCACGTGCGTCGACTATTTGCGCCACGCTTTCCTCGAGGAGGGCGGGCCCAATGGCACTGCGAAGCGCACGACGGAATACTTCTACTATTGCGGCGGCAAGCTTCACCTTCCGCCGGAGCAGTTTGCGACGATGGACGGCAACTATGCCAAGGCCGGTGCCGACGCCCAGAGTGTGATGATCACCGACAAGGATGTGGCCGACGTGACGAAGGGTCTGGCCCGGTAATTCGCTAGCGCTGCTAGGGTGTCTAGGCCGCCGCCTTGGCGATGGCACCGCACAGCTCGTCCACGATGCTCGTCACCAGGCCTTCGTCATCACCTTCGGCCATGACGCGGATCACCGGTTCGGTGCCCGAAGGACGGATCACCAGACGGCCTGAGTTCCCGAGCCGCGCCTCGGCGTCAGCAATCATCGAGCGCACGTGATTGTCCTGAAGTGGCGTGCCCTGCTTGAACTTCACGTTCTTCAGCACCTGTGGCAGCGGCGTGAACAGGTTGCATACTTCACTCACGGGCCGGCCCTGCCGCTTCACCTCCGCCAGCACCTGCAGGGCCGCCAGCAGCCCATCGCCAGTGGTTGAGAAATCCGACAGCACGATGTGGCCGGACTGCTCGCCACCCACATTGTGGCCATGGGCGCGCATATGCTCGACCACATAGCGGTCGCCCACCTTGGTGCGCGCAAGGGTGAGCTTCTGCTCCGCCAGATAGCGTTCGAGACCGAGGTTGGACATGATGGTCGCCACCAGGCCGCCGCCGCGCAACTCGCCACGCTTGGCCCATGAGGTGGCGATCAGCGCCATCAACTGGTCGCCATCCACCACCTGGCCCTTGTCGTCGGCGATGATGACGCGGTCGGCATCGCCGTCGAGGGCAATGCCAATGTCGGCACGCAGCTCGCGCACCTTGTCGCACATGACCTCGGGGTGCGTGGACCCGCAGCCTTCATTGATGTTTATGCCGTTGGGCTCGTTGCCGATCTGGATCACTTCGGCGCCCAGTTCCCACAGCGCAGTGGGCGCAACCTTGTAGGCCGCGCCATTGGCGGTATCGATGACCACGCGTAAACCGTCGAGCGTCATGTCCTTGGGATAGGTGCGCTTGGCGAATTCGATGTAGCGGGCCTGCGCGTCCTCGATGCGCTTTGCACGGCCGATGGTGTCCGGTGCGGCCAGCGTGATCAGCGAGGGATCGTCAATCATCGCCTCGATCTCGAGTTCCTGCTCGTCAGAGAGCTTGAAGCCATCGGGCCCGAAGATCTTGATGCCATTGTCGGCGAAAGGGTTATGCGAGGCGGAGATCATGATGCCCAGATCCGCGCGCATCGAACGCGTAAGCATGGACACCGCCGGCGTTGGCACCGGTCCGAACAGGAACACGTCCATCCCGGAAGCGAGAAGCCCCGACGTCAACGCATTCTCGATCATGTACCCCGACAGTCGTGTGTCCTTGCCGATCACGACGCGGTGGCGGTGGCTGCCACGGCGATAGAGGTTGCCGGCCGCCATGCCGATCTTCAGCACCATGTCGGCGGTCATCGCGCCGCTGTTGGCACGGCCGCGAACGCCATCGGTTCCGAAATACTTGCGGGCCATGGAAATTCCCCTGCCTTAAAGTCCGCTCTGGTCCGGGTCTGCGACAGCTTGTGCCACCGCCAGAGCCTCGACCGTTGCCTTGACATCATGCACGCGAAGAATATGCGCTCCGTTAAGAGCCGACCAGACAGCACCGCCGACCGACCCGTTGACGCGATTTCCCGCCTGCTTCTCGCCCGTCAGCGCGCCGATAAAACCCTTGCGCGAAAGTCCCATCAAAAGCGGAACGCCAAGCGCGTGATAGAGTGTAAACTGGCGCAACACATCGATGTTGTGGCGGAAGCTCTTGCCAAAGCCGATCCCTGGGTCCGCAACGATGCGCGCGCGCGCGATGCCCGCTGCCACGCAGGCCTCGATGCGGGCCTCCAGCCAGTCGAACACGTCGAGCGCCACGTCATCATAGCGGGGGCTCAGCTGCATGGTTTTGGGGTCGCCCTGCGCATGCATGAGGATGACCGGGCACGTGGCCTCTGCCATCGCCTGCATCGCGGCGGGCTCGTAGGTGAGGGCGGCAACGTCGTTGACGATCCGGGCGCCTGCCTTCAGCGCCACGCGCATCACATTGGCCTTGCGCGTGTCGACGGAAACGGTGAGCCCCTGCCCCGCCAGCGCCTCGATCACCGGCAGGATGCGGCGGAGTTCCTCCGCCTCCGGCACGCCCTCGGACCCCGGCCTCGTGGATTCGCCACCCACGTCGAGAATATCCGCCCCCTCCTTCGCCATCTGGATGCCATGTGCAATGGCGCGCTCGGCTTGCGCGTTGAGGCCGCCGTCGGAGAAGCTGTCAGGGGTGACGTTGACGATGCCCATGATCAGCGGGCGATCGGGCGAGAGAAAGGGCGGCACCACTGTCTGGCGCGGCAGCCTGCCCGTTGTGAAGCGGCGCGAGACCTCAGTGCCGTCCCGATCGATCTCCTCGACCAACGTGTAGGCGATTGTGGAAAGGCCGCCGAGCGATGCTCCGCGGCCTTCCGTGATCAGCTGCCGGGCATCGGGCCCATGAACGAGCCCGGCCGGCCTTGCATAGCTCTTCCGCATCAGGCTTGCGGCTGCGGTTCCATGCCGCCCGCGCCACCCGCCTTGGGGTGGCCTGTGGAGGGAACGGAGGAGGACGCCTTGGCGGCCTTCTTGCCACCGTCGCCGTCGTCACGCTTGGGCGGCGTGCCGATAAGCAGGTTCTTGATCTCCTCGCCCGACAGTGTCTCGTATTCGAGAAGCCCCTGGGCCAGCGCCACCAGCTCGTCGTTCTTCTCCGTCAGGATGCGGCGCGCCTCGGAGAGGCCTTCGAAGACAAGCCGCTTCACTTCCTGATCGATCTTCTGGGACGTCTCCTCGGAGATGTTCTGCGTGCGGGACACGGAGTGACCGAGGAAGACTTCCTCCTGGTTCTCGCCATAAGCCACCGTGCCGAGCTCGTCCGAATAGCCCCAGCGGGTAACCATCGCGCGGGCAAGACGCGTCGCCTGCTCAATGTCAGACTGGGCGCCCGAGGTGACGTTTTCCTTGCCGAAGGTCAGCTCTTCCGCGATGCGGCCACCCATCATGATGGCCAGGCGCGAGGTCATCTGGGTGTAGCTCATCGACAGGCGGTCGCCCTCCGGAAGCTGCATCACCATGCCCAGCGCGCGGCCGCGCGGGATGATGGTGGCCTTGTGCACGGGGTCGGACTTCGGCACGTTCATCGCAACCAATGCATGTCCCGCCTCGTGATAGGCGGTGAGCCGCTTTTCGTCTTCCGACATGGCCATGGAGCGGCGTTCCGCACCCATCATCACCTTGTCCTTGGCTTCCTCGAATTCCGACTGCGTGACGATGCGCTTGTTGCGGCGCGCGGCAAGCAGTGCTGCCTCGTTGACGAGGTTCGAGAGATCGGCGCCCGAGAAACCCGGCGTGCCGCGGGCGATTGTCTTGGCATCCACGTCGGGAGCCAGGGGCACATTGCGCATGTGCACCTTGAGGATCTTCTCGCGGCCCTGCACGTCCGGGTTCGGCACCACGATCTGGCGGTCGAAGCGGCCAGGGCGCAGCAGCGCGGGGTCGAGAACATCCGGGCGGTTGGTCGCGGCGATAAGGATCACGCCCTCGTTCGCCTCGAAGCCGTCCATCTCGACGAGCAGCTGGTTCAGCGTCTGCTCGCGTTCGTCATTGCCGCCGCCGAGTCCTGCGCCGCGATGGCGCCCGACGGCGTCGATTTCGTCGATGAAGATGATGCAGGGCGCGTTCTTCTTCGCCTGCTCGAACATGTCACGCACGCGGGACGCACCGACGCCGACGAACATTTCGACGAAGTCCGAACCCGAGATGGTGAAGAATGGAACATTGGCCTCGCCCGCGATGGCGCGTGCAAGAAGCGTCTTGCCGGTGCCGGGCGGGCCGACGAGCAGCGCGCCCTTCGGGATCTTGCCGCCGAGGCGCTGGAACTTGTGCGGATCCTTCAGGAAGTCGACGATCTCGACGAGGTCGTCCTTGGCTTCCTCAACACCTGCAACATCATCAAAGGTCACGCGGCCGTGGCGTTCGGTGAGCAGCTTGGCCTTGGACTTGCCGAAGCCCATGGCCTTGCCAGAGCCCGACTGCATCTGACGGATGAAAAACACCCAGACGCCGATCAGCAGCAGCATCGGCAGCCAGTACACCAGCGCATTGGTCAGGATCGAATCGTTCTGCGCGGTGCGGAAGGTGATCGACACATTCTTGCTGCGCAGCTCCTTCAGCTGGTCCTCGAAATACATGAGGGGGCCGGTGGTCTGCACCGTGTTGCCATCCGACAGCTTTCCGGTGATGTTCTCCCCGGTGATGGTGATCGACTGGATGGCACCGGAATTCGCCTTGTCGAGGAATTCGGAATAGCTCATCTCGGAACTGCTGGGACGGCCCACCTGACCCTGAAACACGCTGAACAGCGCGAAGAGCAGCAGCGCGATGACGATCCAGACGGCGAAATTGCGGAATTGGTTCACGTGTTCCCTCACAGATGGCCGGCCTGTCCGGAATGCGGACAGAGGCATGAATACCAATAACATAGGTTGGGGCCGAAGTATTTCCAAGAACGGCGTTTGGGTAAATCCGTCAAGAACCCAGGTTGAGGCGACGGAAGCCGATGCGCGGCGGCGGGGCACCTGGCGGCGGCTCTACCCAGGGGCAGGCCCGCTGGGCATAAACCGGCATGCCCGGCACCGATGGCAGCTTGCGGGAGGCGGTAGGCGTAACCGCCGCACCTGCCGCAGCTTCGACAAAAAAACGATTGTCCCACAAGAGCTTACCTGATTCTGGCACCAGCCGGGGCGCCGCATCGATGCGCGCCGCCTCGCGGGTGACCCAGAAGCCAGTCTTGCGCCGCCCTAGCAGCGCGCCGCCAAGGGTGCAGCGCACCGGACCCTTGTCACTGCAGCTCCAGCGGGCGGCGCGTCGAAGCTCATCGGCCTCGGGCACCGCCTGCCCGCCTCCATAGCGATCGATGACGACGGCGAGGATGCGTTCCTGCAGTGCCTCGGGGAGGTCACGGAAGTCCTCCGCCGCGACATGGCAGATGCCGGCGTCATGCTCCCGAAGCCGCAGTACAATCCATCTTCGCGCGCTGCGTTCGAGAAGCTCTGCAGCCTTGGCACTCTTGTCAGCCAGCGCCGCAAGACGCTCGGTGCTGGCAGGGCCCATGCCGGCTAGGGCGCGTCGCACCCGTACCCGCTCGAAGCGTGCGTCCTCGTTGGAAGGGTCCTCGATCCATGTCTGGCCAAGATCGGAGAGTAAGTCGCGCAGGGATTGCCGTTTGAGCCTGAGCAGCGGACGGAGCAACGGCAGTCCCTGCCAGTTGCCAGCAGGCCGGATGCCGGCCAGGCTCTCGGGGCTCAGGGTGCGGGACAGCCGCATCAGCACTGTTTCTGCCTGGTCATCCAGCGTATGGGCTGTCAGCAGCGCTGTCGCTGCGTGGGCGCGGCACCAGGCCGCCATAAGGCCGTAGCGGGCCGCGCGGGCCCGCGCCTGAATACCGGTCACCGGCTTCGGTTCCTCATCCCAGCGCAAGACGTGGTGCGGCAGGCCAAGGTCAGCAGCCCACTGGCCGACTTGCACCGCCTCTGCCGCGGCCCCGGCCCGCAGGCCATGATCCACGGTCAGGACTGTCAGCAGAAGACCCGGATGGTTCACCCGGGTCCAGTCCGCCGCAAGATGCATCAATGCCGTGGAGTCGGAACCGCCCGAAACGGCAAGCGCGACATGGCGCTCTGCCAGCAGCGGCGAAAAATCAATGGTGATCTCAGGAGGCGCAGCCGGCACGCTTGGCTTCCGCCTGGGCGCGCTTGCGGGCGTCGACCGCCTTCGGGTACTCGGCACTGACGGCCGAGAAGGCAGCACAGGCCTGCTCGCCCTGTCCAAGACGGTTGAGCGAGATGCCCAGCTTCAGCAGGCTGTCGGGTGCGCGGCGGCTGGTGGGATACTTCTTGTAGCCCTGCAGGAAGTTGGCCGCAGCGCTCTTGTAGTCGTTTTGGGCGTAGTAGGTTTCGCCCAGCCAGTATTGAGCGCTGCCCGAGAGGCTGTGCTCGGGATACTTCTGCAGGAAGGTCGAGAACCCGGCTTCGGCCTCGGCGAACTGGCGGCGGAGCAGGCTCTCGTTGGAGCGCTCGTAGAGGGATTCCGGCGTCTCGGTGGCAGCGCCGGGCTGGAGCGACACGGTCTCGATGGCGTCGTCGCTGGCAGGAGGCTGGGCGGCGGCACCCGGCTGCACGTACTCCTCGCCTGCATCCTGCTGCGAGGGCGGCACCAGAACCTGACCCTGGAAGCCGCCATCGTCCGGCTGAGCGGCGGCATTGTCGAGGGCGCCGAAAACCTTGGTGGTGGGCATCGCCCCCGGAACGTCCTGCTGGACCACCTCACCCGCCGGAGCGGCGGGAGCGGCAATCGGCGCCTGCTCGATGGTCTCGATGCCGTTGCTGTCCGGAATGGGCGCGCCAGCGGATGCCGCGGCAAGGCGCTTCTGCTGGGTCGGCTGGCGTTGCTCGGCCGCCGGGGCGGCGGCAATGGTTGCGGCCGGCTTCAGTTGCTGGACGGCGCCGCTTTGCTCGGGCGCCGCACCTTGCGCGCGCAACTGCTTCACCTCAAAGGAAAGCTCCTCCACCTGGCCGGTGAGCTGGCGAACCTGCTCTTCCAGCTGCTGCATGCGCACCGCGATCTCGGAGGCGCTCTGCGCCATGGCGGGCGACACTAGCCCCAGGCCGAGGCCCAGAAGGGCGAAGGCAGCGACGGAGGATTTCACGTAGTTCAGCATGATCTGCACCCAACGGCCCTCTCGAGGGGCGGATTGTTCTCGTCAGCCTCGCAACTGAACCGGAATCACGGTGAAATTGAGGCTTTCGGAGGCGATCTCCGCAGTGCGGTCAGCAACTGTTACTGGTTTGCACCACCGGTGATGACAGTGACGGCGCGGCGGTTCTGCGACCAGCACTGTTCGGCATCGCACAGCGCCGCCGGACGCTCCTTGCCATAGGCGATGGAGGAGATGCGAGAGCCCTTCACGCCCTGGGCGATCAGGAACTCGCGAGCCGCGGTGGCGCGGCGGGCGGAGAGTGCGATGTTGTATTCGCGCGTGCCACGCTCATCGGCGTGGCCTTCGACCTGCACCGTGACGCGGGGATACTTGTTGAGCCAGGCGGACTGGCGACGCAGCGTCTCCTGGGCCTCGCCAGACAGCGTCGATTGATCTTCCAGGAAGAACACGCGGTCGCCGACGTTCACGGTGAAGTCCTGCTCGGATCCAGGAACGGCTGCCGCACCGGGACCGGTGCCGGCGTTGAGGTCAGGGGTGTTCTTCTTCGAACAGGCGGCCAGCGCCAGGAAGCAGCCGAGAACGGCAACGAACTTGAGGCTCGCCAATCGAGAAATCATCTACCCACTCCTTGTACCGGGCCTGCTCCGCCGGCCGACATAAACCTTGAAAGTCCCGGTTCAGGGACTTGCACAACATGCACTCTGGCGCAACAGGGTTAACATTCCCTCACCGCAAGGCCCCTGCCCCTCACCGGCCGGCGCCGGAGGCGGTGCAGGCCGGCCTGGTGACGGATCACGAAGTCTTGGCGCCGCCGGTGATGACGGTGACCGCGCGACGGTTCTGCGACCAGCATTGCTCGGCATCGCACAGCGCCGCAGGGCGCTCCTTGCCATAGGCGATGGACGAAACGCGCGAGCCCTTGACGCCCTGGGCGATCAGGAACTCACGCGTCGCCGTGGCGCGGCGGGCGGAGAGTGCGATGTTGTATTCACGCGTGCCGCGCTCGTCGGCATGGCCTTCGACCTGCACGGTGACGGCCGGGTACTTCTGCAGCCAGGCGGCCTGGCGGCGCAACGTTTCCTGGGCTTCCGCGGTCAGCGTTGACTGATCCTCGAGGAAGAACACCCGGTCACCGACATTCACGGTGAAATCCTGCTCCGAACCCGGAATGGCCGAGGCACCCGGACCGGTGCCGGCCGAAAGGTCGGTCTTCTTCTTCGAGCAGGCGGCGAGCGCCAGCAGCGAGGCGAGGCCGGCGGCCATCTTGAAACTGTCACGTCTGTTCATCGTCTTGTTTCCCGTTTTGTCGTGGTCATCAGGCTGCCGTCTGCATCCCCTGCAGCCGGCAACCGCTCTTTCGGGCCCCAAGCCCCGGATTCAGGTCTTTGTCACACCGGCTCAGTTGAGCTTCGGCGACCAGGCGGGATCGGAGCCGAAACCCTCGATCGGAACGCGCTGTTCATTGTAGCCGGTGATGTCCACCGACCAGAGTTGCGGGCCACCGCTTTCGCCCTGCGTATCGCGGAAGAACATCAGCACGCGGCTGTTGGGCGCCCAGGTGGGGCCCTCGTTGTGGTAGCCTTCGGTCAGGATGCGCTCGCCCGAGCCATCGGGCTTCATCACCCCGATCGAGAACTTGCCGCCGCCCTGCTTGGTGAAGGCAATCCACTGTCCATCGGGCGACCATACCGGCGTCGAATACCGGCCATTGGCGAAGCTGATGCGGTTCTGGTTGGAGCCATCGGCATTCATCACGTAGATCTGCTGCGTGCCGCCGCGGTCGGACTCGAAGGCAACCTGCGCGCCGTCCGGCGAATAGCTGGGTGCGGTGTTGATCGCCTGCTCGTTGGTCAGCTGGCGTACGTTGCGCGAGCGCAGGTCAAGTTCGAAAATGTTGGCGTTGCCGCCTTCCTGCAGGCTCATGATCACGCGCTGGCCGTCAGGCGAGAAGCGCGGGGCGAAGCTCATGTTCGGGAATTGGCCGACGATCTCGCGCTGCTTGGTGTCGATGTTCATCAGGTAGACGCGCGGCTCGGCATTGCCGAAGGACATGTAGGTGATCTCGTTGGTCGACGGCGAGAAGCGCGGCGTGAGCACGAGTTCCTTGCCGTCGGTGAGGGCACGGATGTTGAAGCCGTCCTGGTCCATGATGGCGAGGCGCTTCACGCGCTTGTCCTTGGGCCCTTCCTCGGTGACGAACACGATGCGCGTATCGAAGTATCCGTCGATGCCGGTCATCTGCTTGTAGATGATGTCGGCGATCATGTGGCCGATGCGACGGTCGTTCTTGGGGCTCGTGGTGAATTGCTGGGCGGCCAGCTGCTGGCCGGTGTTGACATCCCACAGGCGGAACTCGACGCGCATCTTGCCGCCATCCATGAAGGCCTGACCGGTGACCAGTGCCTTGGCCTGGACCTGCTTCCAGCTGGCCAGGTTCGGCGTCTGGTCGAAGCTGGTGATCTGCTCGATGAAGGTGGCTGGATCGAGCGGCGCGAAATAGCCCGAGCGGCCGAGATCATTGGTAACGACAGCCGAGATCGTTGCAGCCGACTCCTCCGCACCCCCGCCAGCCAGGAACGGCGCGATGGCGATTGGCAGCGGATCCACGCGGCCGCCCGTGATGTCGATTTCGGTTTGCGCAACGGCAGAACCCGGCATGCCGAGCACGGCCAGCACCATGAGAACCGCCGCGAGGATCCGACGCATGTGGTGGAAGTGAAAATCGATCGAAGTCATGTGCTGGTCGCGTTCCGTTTGCCCGTCACTGCGTTGCAGCTTCAGCGAACATGTTGGGGTTGAAATTGAGGACGAGATCCTTCCACACGTCATACTGTTCTTTCGGAAGGAAATCGTAGTTCTGACAGCCGAGGATGGCGGTGACCGTCGATTGCGCGGTGGTGCTGAACAAATAGTCGCCAGGCCCGTTCATGATCTCGGGCTGGCCGCTCACCGAACCGTCCTCGGCAAGCATGATGCGCACCTTCACCGTGATATTGGCCTCGCGCGCGCCGGGCGGGATGATCCAGCATTCGCGGATCTTCTGCACGAAAGCGGCGATGGTCGTGGCCGACAGGGTCTGGTCCTTGCCCTGCAGGTCGCGTTCACCCTTGGTGGCGTTGCCGTCCGTCGTGGCCTCCGAGGCATTGGTCGTCTTCTCGTCGTTCTCCTTGTTGAGGAGAGCGTCGGTATTGAGGATTTCCTCAAGCTTCTTGGTATCGAGCTTCGCCACCTTCTTCGGCTTCTGCACCGGCTTCACGGGGGGCTTTGGCGGTGTCTCCGCCTTCTTCGGCGGCTCCGGCTTGGGCGGCGGTGGCGTGTCCTCGACCTTCTTCATCAGGTCGGCCATCGCATCAGCGTCCGGCGGAGGCGGCTCGGCCTTGGGTGGTTCCTTCGGCGTCTCGGGCTTGGCCTCCGGCGGCGGGGGTGGCGGAGGCGCGGCCTTGGCCTCCTTGGCGGTGGTCACTTCCTCTTCGGCCACCTTCAAGGTCTCGTCGACCTTCTTGATGACTTCGGCCTTCTTCGGTGCAGGCTTTTCAACTGCGTCCGGCGCATCTTTGGCGGTGGCCATCAGCTTGTTGGCATCTGCGATGTTGGAAATGTCGACGTTGATCGCCTCGACGGGCATCGGATCATGGTGCGGCTTCGGCAGCACCACCAGCGCCGCGGCGAGGATCGCCGCGTGGAAGGTGATCGATCCTGCGAGGCTGCGCTTCATCGTCAGTTCTGGCCCTCGGCCGGGGCATCGGCCTTGGGAGCGCCATCAGTGGGCGTGGCGGCTGGCGCCGCGGCCGCACCGCCTGCACCCGGCAACGTCTCGAGGCCGATCTTCTTGAAGCCGGCGGCGTTGATCGCACCCAGCACCTGGGCGATGGGGCCATAGGTGGCGGCAAGGTCGCCACGCACCCGGACTTCCTTATCCGGATCGACGCCATAGAGCGCCTGAAGCTTGCTGGTCAGCTCGTCGATCGTCATGGCCTGTTCCATGAGATAGATCGAGCCATCTGGCTTGATCGACACAGACAGCGGCTCCACCTGGCTGTTGAGCGGCTTTGCATCGGTCTTCGGCAGATCGATGGGAACGCCCACCGTCATCAGCGGTGCAGCGACCATGAACACGATGAGTAGCACGAGCATGACGTCGACGAGCGGCGTCACGTTGATCTCGCTCATCACCCCCGTGGACGAACGCCGCCTGGCGTTGCGCCGCTGGTAACCGCCCTTTGCGCCCCCTGTTGAAGCACCCATCCGCTACACCCGTTCATCCAGCTGGCGCGAGATGATCGCGGAGAACTCATCCGCGAAATTCTCGAGCCTGGCAGCGATCTTACCCGCGTCAGAGGAATACATATTGTAGAAGATTGTCGCCGGTATGGCCGCAACGAGGCCGATGGCCGTGGCGAACAGCGCTTCCGCGATGCCGGGCGCCACGACGTTGAGCGACGTGTTCTGCGAATTGGCGATGGCCTGGAACGACACCATGATGCCCCACACCGTGCCGAACAGCCCGATGAAGGGTGCGGCGGAGCCGGTTGTTGCAAGGAAAAGCAGCCGCGATTCAACGTCATGCATTTCCTTCTGGATCTGCACGTCCATCACCTTCTCGATGCGCTTCTGAACACCCTGGAAACCGGCGCGAAGGGCCGCGTCCTGACTACGCTTCCACTCGCGCATCGCCGCCATGAAGATGGCTGCAAGGCCGATGTTGTTGCGGTTGCCCATGGCAAGGAACAGATCCTCGAGCGACTGGCCGGACCAGAAATACTGCTCAAAGCGATCATTGGCGGCGTTCATCTTGCGGACGGCAATGAACTTTTCGATGATGATCGCCCACGACCAGACCGATGCCACGGCAAGCCCCAGCATCACCAGCTTCACGACCCAACTGGCCTGAACGACCAAATGCCAGAGCGAGAGCTCTCCCGCCGGTGCCGCCGTCACTGCAAAAGATATCATCCTGTCCTTCCACCACCGCCGGACGCCCCTGCCTGAGCCAATCCGACGCGTCCCGCACTGCCTGATCCCGAAGAGGCCGTGCAAACATGCCAAATCTGTCGAAACTGCGGCGATTCGGGGCGGTTCTCCCCAAGCCGGCGCAGCGGCACACCGCACGGGGCGGAGCCTGACCCCACATGAATCGGTTATGGTTAAGGGATTGTTACGATTCAGCTTTCCGGCATGCGCCGGAAGCGTTCTGCCATGCTTTCAGGCAGCCTTTTGGGTCGCCCGCGGGCGTCCACGAGCGCCACAGTCACATCAGCCTTGAACACGGTGTTGCCATTGAGCATCACCTCCTGCCCGATCTCGACCCGGGCGCCGGCCATTTCGAGAAACCGGGTGTGGACCTCGAGCAGGTCGTCGAGGCGGGCGGGCTTCAGGAAGTCGCAGACCATGCGGCGGACAACGAAATTGATGTTGTCGAAGCTCGATTGGTGGATGCCGAGCAGGCGCAGGCAGTCCGACCGGGCGCGCTCGCAGAAGGACACGTAGCGGGCGTGGTAGACCACGCCGCCGGCGTCCGTGTCCTCGTAATAGATGCGAATTGGCATGATGTGGATGCCATTCTGGATGCGGCCCGAGATGCCAGGCCATGCGTGTTCAGGCATCGGTTTCGTCCAGCGGAAGCATGCCCTGGGTGATCTCCGGCCGCTGCGGCACGGCGAAGCCCATGTGGCGGAACGCATGCGCCGTGAGCAACCGCCCACGCGGCGTACGGTTGAGGAAGCCCATCTGCAGCAGATAAGGTTCGACGATGTCTTCGAGCGCATCGCGCGATTCCGACAATGAGGCAGCGATGGTATCGATGCCGACCGGGCCGCCGCCGAAGTTGAGTGCAATGCATTTCAGGTAGCGATGGTCGAGCGAGTCGAGGCCCTTCGAGTCGACGTCCAAGGCGGAGAGCGCGCGGTCGGCGAGCTTCACGTCGATGACCGCCACCCGCTCCACCGCCGCGAAGTCGCGCACCCGTCGCAGCAGGCGGCCTGCGATGCGCGGCGTGCCGCGGGCACGGCGGGCGATTTCAACTGCGCCGTCCTCGGAGATACCGATCTGCATGACGCGCGCGCCGCGCTTCACGATTTCCAGCAATTCAACTTCATTGTAGAAGTCGAGCCGGACAGGAATGCCGAAACGATCGCGCAGTGGTGTCGTCAGGAGCCCGGTGCGGGTGGTGGCGCCCACGAGGGTGAACTTGGCGAGGTCGATCTTCACCGAGCGGGCGGCGGGACCTTCGCCGATGATGAGGTCGAGCTGGAAATCCTCCATCGCGGGATAAAGCACTTCCTCAACCGCCGGGTTAAGGCGGTGGATCTCGTCGATGAACAGCACGTCGCGCTCTTCGAGGTTGGTCAGCAGCGCCGCAAGATCGCCCGCCTTGGCGATGATGGGACCCGAGGTGGCCTTGAAGTTGACACCCAGCTCGCGCGACATGATTTGCGCCAGCGTGGTCTTGCCCAATCCGGGAGGACCCGCGAACAGCACATGGTCCAGCGCCTCGCCGCGCGACTTGGCGGCCTCGATGAAGATGCGGAGGTTCTGCTTGGCCTTGGACTGGCCGATGAATTCCTCCAGCCGCTGCGGGCGCAGATGCGTGTCGATGGCATCTTCCGGCGTCTTGTCGGCTTCGCGGACGGGATTGCTCATGCCAGCGCCAGTTCCTTGAGGGCCAGCCGGATGAGTTTCTCCGTAGGCTGATCATCACCCGCCTTGCGCATGGCGGCGGAGACGGCAGCACCGGCCTGCGCCTGGCCATAGCCGAGGTTGACGAGGGCCGAGACGGCATCGGCCGCAGCCGTTGGCCGCGGTGCATCGAGCTCGGCGGCGAGCTTGCTCACATCCTGCGACAGCGGCGCGAAGGCCGGCGTCTTGTCCTTGAGCTCGAGCACGATGCGCTCGGCCAACTTCTTGCCTACGCCATTGGCGCGCCCAATCATCGCCTTGTCCTGCAGCGCCACGGCATTGCCGATCTCAGGCGTCGACAGCGTGGAGAGAATGGCAAGCGCCACCTTGGTGCCCACGCCCTGCACGGATTGCAGCAGGCGGAACCATTCGCGCTCGTTGACCGTGGCGAAGCCCACGAGGCGGATCATGTCCTGGCTCACCAGCATCTCGGTGTGGATTTCGGCGAATTCACCGGGGCCGGGCAGCGAGCCAAGGGTCCTGGACGAGCAGGCGACGTGGTAGCCCACGCCGTTGACGTCGATCACCAGCCAGTCCGCGCCCGCGGCATCGATCCGGCCCTTGAGTTTCGCAATCATCCCGCCCCCAACATTCCCTCGCTGCCATCATCCCGGCCTTCGCCGGGATGCCGGAGCAGGAGGTTTGACGTGTAAAGACCGACTGAGAACAAGTCAAGAACGCGCCAGAATGTCGGCCAGCCGCTGCGAGCCGCGATAGTGCGCATGGCAGATGGCCACGGCCAGCGCGTCGGTCGAGTCGGCGGTGCGCATCCTTGCCTTCGGCAGCAGCAGTTTGACCATGTGCTTGACCTGGTCCTTCTCGGCATGGCCTGCCCCGACGACGGCCTTCTTGACGGTGTTCGGCGCATATTCCGAGACGGGCAGCTTCAGCATGGCGGGCGCCAGCATGAGAACACCCCTCGCCTGCCCCAGCTTCAACGTGGCCCGGGCATCGGTGTTGACGAAGGTCTCTTCTACCGCCGCCTCGTCCGGGTCGAATTCCTTGAGGATGTCGATGAGCTGCGAATGGAGCTGCAGCAGGCGTTCGGCCAGGGAGGCGTCACCATCCGAGTGGATGGCGCCATCTGCGATGTAGGTGAGCTTGGAGCCCTCCTGCGAGATGACCCCCCAGCCGGTGTTGCGCAGGCCGGGGTCGATGCCGATGATTCTGACCATGCGCGAGCGTAGCACGTTTCAAAATTGTCCTCTCCCGCGAAGCGGGAGAAAACGAATTGTCACTCGCCGTTGAGCTTGGCCATCACGTCGTCGGGGATGTCAGCGTTGGAGAACACCACCTGCACGTCGTCATCCTCGTCCAGCGAGTCGACAAGCTTCATCAGGCTCTCGGCCTTCTCGAAGTCGACGGGGGCCATGGTCTGCGGCTTCCACACGATCTTGACGGAGGTGGCATCGCCGAAGGCCTTGGCGAGTGCGGAGGAAACCTCGCCGATAGACTCGAAGGCGCAGGTGACGGTGTGGCCGGACTTGTCCGACACCACGTCATCGGCACCCACGTCAATGCCGGCTTCCAGCATCGCGTCACCGGACGCCTTGGCGCCGGGATAGACGATTTCGCCGACGCGCGTGAACATGAAAGCCACCGAGCCCGATTCACCCAGATTGCCGCCATACTTGGCAAACAGCGAGCGGACGTTGGAGGCGGTGCGGTTGCGGTTGTCGGAGAGTGCCTCGACGATCACGGCAACGCCGCCCGGGCCATAGCCCTCGTAGCGCACGTTGTCGAAGTTCTCGGCATCGCCGCCGATCGCCTTCTTGATGGCGCGCTCGATGTTGTCCTTGGGCATGCTTTCGGCGCGCGCGTTCTGGATGGCGAGGCGCAGGCGGGCATTGGCATCGGGGTCCGGCAGGCCGGCCTTGGCGGCCACCGTGATTTCGCGCGACAGCTTGGAGAAGGCCTTGGCGCGCACCGCGTCCTGCTTGCCCTTGCGGTGCATGATGTTCTTGAATTGTGAATGGCCGGCCATGGAACCCTCGGAAACGAATGAAACGCCTGATGGGCCGCCTTATAGACAAGGCGCCCCCGGGGAAACAAGCCGCTTAACCATCCCTTAAACCCGCCCCGGCCAAGCTCTGCCCGTCAGGTATGTGGAGTTCGTGAGAATGAAGGCGGGACGCGGAATGCTCGGTGAACTGTGCTTTGCGGCAGAGGGACTGTCCGGAACGGCGGCCTCCGCGTCGCTCAGGAAGCTCGGCTCGATCATGGAGGCGGCTCCTTCCGGCCGGCTGTTCGGCGCCATCTCCACCCTGTCCGACATGTCAGCCAAGGCGACCAAGGCGCTGGAAGACGGCGCTGGCGACATCGGCAAGAACGATGACAACGCCGCCGCCCGCATCGGCGAGGCGCTGCTGCACATGGACAGCCTGGCCGAAATCTCCGAAGGCGACCACATTCCGGTTCCGGAAAAGCGACGCGCGGCGCGCTGACGTTTAAACGGCATGTTGCAAAATCAAGTCTTCTCCCGCTCCTTCAGCGGAAGGAGACGAGTGTTTCCCTGTGTGGTGCCGCATTTCAGGGCGTAGCAGAAGCACACGATTTGCATTGATCTTCCTGTCACGCGCTGGTCAGGCGGTACCTGGTGTTTCATTTGCGGCGTTATCTATGTGGGCCGCAGGTAGCATGGGGAATCTCGTAACATGCCGACACTCAAGCTGATGAATCCGCTGATCGAATATCTGAATCGACAGGCGGCCGATCAGGTCTGCTGGGACCAAAGCCTTCGCGGGTTTGGCGTGAAAGCGACTCCGGCAGGCCGCAATGTCTTCATCTTGATGTCCCGGACGATCGGTGGACAGCGCCTCCGGAAGTAAACCCTTGGCCCCTATGGCGTGTTGACCCTGATCTCGGCCCGCACAGCCGCGCAGAAGATTCTCCTGGCACGACTGGATGGACAGGACCCGGCTGCCGAGAAGCAGACGCGTCGCAAGCGGCCGGTAGGCCTGGACATTGGCGCGGTCGTTCAGCAGTACAAACTCGAATACCGTGAACAGCGCGAGATTGGACTGGAGACAGTCAGGATCCTCGACCGGATCGTGCTGCCAGTTTGGAAGAGACGCCAGATCACCGGCATAAGCCGGGCAGACGTCCGGGATTTCATCGAGACCATCATGCAGCGGGGAGCCTTCGTCATGGCAGGACGGGCTCTCACGGTCAAGATAACCACGGTCGCCGTGCATCATGGCGGTGCCAAGGTGGCTGGTTGGACTGCCAGAATGGCCGGCGGCAACCAAATCATTCTGCAACGCTGTAGAGGTGCACGGCGACGGCGGTTATGACGGCGGCTGGCATGGCGACGACGGCTATCACGCTTGGTACGGCGCCCAGGCTGGATACGGTGTGGGGGCTGGCTTCGCTGCGGGTCGGGCGTTCGACGATAGCGTGGCAGTGCCACATTACGGGTCGCCGGACTGCGGCTACTACCCCGATCCGCCCTGCTACTGAGCAGCGGTTCTTTACACCAGGCGTGGGGGGGG